>JAGLUH010000028.1 GCA_023134875.1 Candidatus Zixiibacteriota bacterium | reverse complement strand
CGACGTTCCGGTGGAGTACTCCGGATATGAGCCGGTCAACTACGATGAGTGCTACAGCGGTGCGGTTACGGTCGAAGAAGCCTTAATTCGTTCACTCAATGTACCCGCGGTGAACCTATACGCCCAATTGGGCCGACACGGTCTCTATCATTTCCTTAAGGAGGCGGAGATATCAACACTTCCCCAGGCAAAGGAGTACTACGGCCTCTCGCTGGTTCTGGGGGGAGGAGAAGTGACGCTGCTGGAGTTGACTAATCTCTACTGCGGCCTGGCCAACGGTGGTCTCTTTCGCCCCTGCCGCCTGGTTACATCAGAGAGAGCAAACCCGGGCAAGCGTCTGCTCAGCGAGGAGGCCTGCTACATTCTGACGGAGATGCTCTGTCAGCTTCGTCGTCCGGAGTTACCGGCGGTCTGGGAATGGTCGATCAACACGCCCAAGGTCGCCTGGAAGACCGGCACTTCTTACGGCCATCGTGATGCCTGGAGTATCGGCTATACGCCGAGTTATAGTATCGGTGTCTGGGCGGGCAATTTCAATGGCAAAGGCGCACCTGCTCTGGTTGGCGCCGAAATCGCCGCGCCAGTACTGTTTGATATCTTTTCCGCTCTTGACATTCCCGGCGAAGAAAGATGGTTTGTACAACCTGCCGGCGTCGCCACTCGCCAGGTCTGTGCCGTGAGCGGAATGTTCCCCACTGAACACTGCCCCAATCGGGAAGAGGAACTCTACATTCCCGGTATCTCGCCGCAACAACGGTGCAACATCCATTGTCAGGTTCTGGTTGATAAGAAAACCGGCTACCGCCTTTGCTCCCACTGCCGCCACGGTCGAGAATGTGAGGTAAGAGTCTATGAAAAATGGCCGGCGGCAATTGCCGCCTGGAAAGCCCGGAACGGTTACCCCATTGAGAAAATCCCGCCACATCTACCGACTTGTACTCAGATTGCTACCGGTACTGCTCCTGTTATTCACTCACCGGTAGCCGGCGCCAGGTACAAGCTTAGAGCCGATATCGACCCCGCCTTCCAGCAGATTCTGCTGGATGCCCAGGTCTCAAACAGCACCGCGGAAATCTTCTGGTTTCTCGACAAGGAATTGGTCTATTCCGGCAAGCCGATCCGAAGAATATTTATCATCCCAACTCCAGGATGGCATAATCTGATCTGCGTGGATGATGAAGGCCGCTCCTCTGAGATCAATATCACGGTCAGGCAGGAGAGCGTTATCGATAGTTGGCAATGAAGTGCGAAGAGTTCTTCCCGCCAAAGCTTATTTGATAAACAACGGGGAACATATCGGTTGACCGCTTCGTATCAACGAGCTAAGTTCTCTTTTCTTAGTGTGGGTTTTCCGCGCCGAAAAAGCCCCAAGCTCGGAGATAAAGTGGCTGCTATCAAAGTCAATAATCTGCGCAAACAGTTTAATTCCCTGGTCGCCGTGGATGGCATCAGCTTCCGGGTGGAAGCGGGTGAGGTATTCGGCCTCTTGGGACCGAATGGTGCCGGCAAGACCACCACGATCAATATGCTGGTCGGCGTCTTACAGCCGGACGGCGGCGAGATCGAGATCAACGGCGCGTCTGATCCGACCGTGCCCGAAGTCCGCCGGGGAATTGGAAACGCGCCACAGGCCATTTCTCTCTATGACCATCTTAGCGCCGAAGAGAATCTGGCGTTCTTTGGCCGACTATACGGCCTCAAGGGCCGGACACTGGCCCAGAGGGTTGCCTGGGCATTGACCTTCGCCGGCTTGACCGAGCGGAAATCTGATCGCACCGTGACTTATTCAGGCGGTATGCAAAGACGGCTCAACCTTGCCTGCGCTTTGATTCATGATCCGCCGATTCTGCTTCTGGATGAGCCTACGGTGGGCGTCGATCCCCAATCGCGCAACTTGATCTTTGAAGATATCGAAGAACTAAAGGGGCAGGGTCGCACGATAATCTTTACCACCCACTACATGGAAGAGGCGCAGCGACTTTGCGACCGGGTGGCAATTATCGATTCGGGTAGAATCTTGGCGCTCGATACTGTGGAGAAGTTGATCGAGCAATATGGCGGGACATCTGTAATCGAAGCAGACCTCGTAGCGCCGCCGGACGATCCGGACAGGCTGCCGGGTCACTTGGAGGGTACTCATTTACGCTTAGAGACCGATCGTCCCTTAGAGGAGTTGGCGCATCTATCAGAGTCGGGGGTGAGATTTCACCGCCTAAGGGTTGATCGCGCCGACTTGGAGACGGTTTTTCTCAACCTGACCGGCAGGAGGTTGCGAGACTGATGGGTAGCATCGGCACACTGGCACTGAAAGACTTGCGCCTGTTGGGGCGCGACAAGTTCGGCCTTTTCTGGGTACTCGCTTTCCCGCTCCTGTTTGCAATCTTCTTCGGATCGATCTTCTCCGGCGGGGGCAGTGGCTCCAAGATCAAGCTTGCTGTGGTCGACCAGGACAGCACATCGCAGTCACGCGCTTATATCGAAGAAATGCAAGAATCGGACGCGCTGGCGGTTACCTTCCTCACCCTTGAAGAGGCGGAAAAGAGGGTTCGGCAGGGGAAACTGACAGCCTATGTCGTCCTGGAACCGGGATTTGGCGATTCCCCTTTCTCGTTTTTCAGTGGTGAAGTGCCGCTGAGAGTAGGCATTGATCCCTCGCGCCGGGCGGCAGCGGCCTACCTGCGGGGTATCCTTACTCAGCTTTCTTTCAAGCAAGTGGAAAAACTGATTTCAGATCGAGAGGCATCGCAACGGGAGCTGGATCGCGTATTGGCGCAGATTGATACCTCCTCCGGATTACCGGCGCGGCAGCGGCAGCTTCTGAAGGATTTCTTTGGCAGCCTCAGCAATCTCGTTCAAGAGGAAGACACGAGTTTCAGTTTCAAGGGGAATGTCGCTGAGGGTATTAAGATGGAAGCGGTCACCAGGGAGAGCGACCAAACCACTCCCCGCTCCTCCTTTGAGATTTTCTTTCCTTCGGCGATTATGTGGGCCTTGCTCGGTTGCGCCGCCACTTTCGGTATCTCCATCGTCAAGGAGCGTACCGGCGGTACGTATCTGCGGCTGCGGCTGGCGCCCATCTCCCGCGCCCAGATTCTGACTGGCAAAGGTCTGGCCTGTTTTATATCCTGCGTGGTGGTTGCTCTCCTGCTGATGCTGATCGGTAGATTGATTTTCGGCGTACGTATCGACAATTTCGGGCTTTTGCTGCTGGCGATAGTCGCCTGTGGCTGCTGCTTCGTCGGTATCATGATGGCAATCAGCGTCCTTGGCAAGACCGAAGAAGCTGTCGGCGGCGCCGGTTGGGCGATCTTACTGATTATGGCCATGCTGGGTGGTGGCATGGTGCCGATAATGGTGATGCCGAGCTGGCTTCAGAAGATCGGTGTCGTCAGCCCGATCAAGTGGGGAATCCTCTCCCTCGAAGGGGCGATCTGGCGCGGCTTCGCGCTCTCGGAGATGCTGTTGCCGGTTGGTGTATTGGTCGGCGTCGGCGCTCTCTTTTTCACGATTGGCGTCCTTCGCTTCCGCTGCTCTGAATTCTGACACATAACACCGGAATAATATAAACGCACCAGTGGCAGTCAACCTGAGACTGCGCTATAAGGGTTCCCGAATATGTAGAGGGTTCTTCTTGTAGGTCGAAAGTCCTGTACTTTCGGCATTCACGCGAAGCGTGAAGAAGAATTTGCTGGAACCGCAGATTCGCAGTTGCTAAACATTCGGGGCGACGCTATCTTATTCTTGGGAGAGAATGGATCAGAGGTTGGCTGAGCGTCTGATCCCGTTTACGCCGACCTGTTTTCCGTAACCTGATAAACCACGGCAACAGGTAGTGGTACCTCAACCAGGAAGAGGACCGATGAATGTTGAAGTGGTGGACGTTCTCTCTCGAACTTTGCCCTTCCCGAGGAAGTGGGATCGGACCTGGTTCGGGCCGATCCTTTCTTCGTTTCTAAATTGTCTCATAAAAAAACCGGACCTCTGCGACCCGGCTTTTTAATAGTCAGCGTTTATCTTCCCTTAGTTGCCGCTATGTCGGTTTTCCCATTCCTCGAAACGGTCTTCCAGGTACTGGTTGTGGAATTTCAAGAGGAATTCAATACGGTCATTCAGGAAGGACCGGGAGCGCGCTTCGTAGCCAGTATAGCCTTCAAATTGCGCGCTCGTGAAACTGATCCCGTTGGCGGTGAGCTTCTCCTGAAAGAGCAGCGTCTGCTCGTTGAACAGGTTCATATCATGATCGGAGGTCTCGAAATAGATATGTTGACCGCTAAGGTTGTCAACATAGGTACTATTATCAAGCCAGCTATAGAGGTCTTCCGCCAGCCACTTGTCCCAGGTAGTGCTGATCAGGTTCCCCTCGTAATCGAAAGGCAAGTCGATACGCAGCTTGCCAAAAGCGGTAGAGGGGTCCATAACGCCGGAAGGCGAAAAGGACCCGGCCATTGAGTACATCAGCATCTTGTAAGGCTGCGCTCTGAAGCCAAGCGTATCGGCATCATAGAAGCTGGGGATGTCGGTTATTCCCGACTCGTTGAGGTAATCGTCGAACAGCTCCGTGATACCGCCAAAAGCCCCGTTACCGGTAAATGCCAAAGGTGCATCGATACAGGAAACTGAATTAAACATATCCGGGTATTTCATCGCCAGCCTGATTGCGCCGTAACCGCCTGAGGAGTGCCCCGAAATGGCGCGCGAATCCTTGCCAGCGATGGTCAGGTAAGTTCGGTCGATATAGGCGATGAGCGAATCGATCATCATGTTTTCCCAGGGACCTTCCAGAGTTGAGTTGCAGTAGAAGGAACCACCGAACGGCGTCGACGCATCGGGCATAATGATAATCAGCGGCTTGATCTCACCGGTGGCGATCAGCCGGTCGGCCACCTTGGCAATACTGGCCGCCTGGTAGTAGTTCTCATTGCCATGCGAATAGTAAAACGAGGGTTCGCCATCATAACCGGGCAACAGGTAAAGAACCGGGTATCTTTGTCCCACAACATCAAGCTTGTATCCTCTCGGCACATAGGCGGAGACCCGCCGCGAGGAGAAAGCGGCGCGGGTCTCATCCTCCAGGAACTCGAGGTTAGGATAGTGATGGGTGGCGACCAGAACCATACCCTCCGGGTAGGTCTCCGGCATGGCAGGATTCTCGCGCTGGGAACATCCGGTCGCCAGCACAGTTATGATCACCGTCAACAGCAGCCAACAGCCTGCGGTAAATAATTTTTTCATCTTCAACACCTCAGCTAAAACCTGTAGTTCAGCGCCCATGTCGAGCTAAAGGTTTTATTCTTGAATGTCCCGCCAAAATTGTCGTAGTAACCATCGCCGTTGATGTCGACGACTTCGTCGATGGTTCTCTCACCGAAGAAAATCGCCTCCAGTGCCGCATCAAAGGAAATGCTTTCGTCCAGGTTGAACCTGGCACCGGCGGAGAGATGGTGCTTGTTGCCGGTATCCATGAAGAGCGGCGAGAACACCTCGTCGGGAATCGGTGACTGATCGAACATGTAGCCGCCCCGCAGCGTCCAGCGTTCCGAGAGAATCCCTTCCGCGCCGAAGCTCAGCTTGATTTTATCCTCCCAACCGAAGGGGATTTCCAAATCGGAGAAAAGAGAACACCACGTAGCGTAAAGCCCGCTATTGATCTGCCGATCGCTGATCTTCACCTGGAAATCCTCGAACTCAGACCACCTGGTGAATACCAGATCACTCGCCAAAATCACTTTGTCGGAAACCTGGTAGGCAATGCCAAAACCGAATTCGGAGGGCAGTTTCATATCCAGATCGAATTCGCTGTCGGCGTGAAAGGCGCCACCGGAATAGGTCTCCCTTATTTCCCTCTGGGCGGGGTCATTAATAGTCTGTGGGTCGTTGTAGAGATTGACAATCCCCTGGTTATAGGGCAGGAAAACTGTCTCACGGCTATCGCCGTCAATCTTGATTGTCACGCCGGAAGTATAGCTGGCGCCGATGCGGAATCGATCGCTGGGGCGATATTGGATACCGGCATTGAATCCGACCCCATAGCCGTAACCGTCTATCGAAAACAGCTTCGGGAAATTCTCATAAGGACGTGAATTGAGAATATAGCTGTAGGGGTTCTCTACCAGGCGAATCTGGTCGATGAAAACATCGCCGCGATAGATGGGTACACCGAAACCGACCGCCAGACGATCATCCATGAACTTCATCGCCACGGCCGGATGGAAATTGATGACATCGAGATTGGAATTGTGATTTCGTTCCGGCACCTGCAACTGATCGTTGTAAGCGGGTCGAAGGTAGAAAAGGTTCATATCGGCATTGTGATCGAATGATTGATAGACCGCCATGCCGAACGCCACCGGAAACGCCTCCAACGGTTTGGCAAAGAGCGCCATCTCGCCGAACAGCATAGTCTCATCCTTGGAGTAGCGTGTCTGGCCATCGAGATAGCCAAGCCCGTAACCGTCAATAGTAAAATCAGGTTTTACCTCGGGTCGGGGGCTAAGCGTTTCGGCGGTCAGATTCCAGAGATTGGCGTCAAGAAACGCCAGTCCGGCCGGATTATAATAAACGCCGCTCCAGTCGTCGGCCAGCGCTCGATAAGCGCTACCCATCGCCTTGGCTCGGGCACCGACGCCGGAGTATTGCCAGCCACCGGCCATCACCGTTGTGCCGCACAAGGTGACAATCAGTACTGCCAGCAACGGTATGCTCCGCAATCGCCTTGTCATTATTTGCTCCATGTTTAGTTGGTTCCTTATCGAAGGTTGCAAACTACTCTTTTCCAAATATCCAAATAATGTCGGTGTCGGGTTCCTTCCCTCTGCCAACCACCTGTAAAGACGCAGATTGACACAATCCGCCAAATAGATTTTCTATATTATACTTCTACCCGAACTTTGTCAACTTCTTTTT
>JAGLUH010000279.1 GCA_023134875.1 Candidatus Zixiibacteriota bacterium | reverse complement strand
GAGAAGGATCCGGAGAATCCTGATCTAACGTTAGCCGGCATCGTTTCCGGCTATGTTAGTTACAATAAGAGTTATGAGTCAAACTGGCTGCAGAATCTGACGTTGTCCGGTGTCATTTTGCCCCCGGAAGCCGAGATCAACGGTAAGTTTGCCGAACCCGATCATACTGGGATCGCGCTAAAACTATACTTGTTACTGCGCAATATTGACATTGATCTCATGATGTTTCAACGTCAGGGCGAGCCGCAACGGTACGGGCTCGATTTTTCCACCAATGTCAGAACGAACTTAGAAATTCACGGAGAACTTAGCTACGACAAAAATGACACGAAGACTTTTATCGAACGGGATGCCATTCAGCGGAAACAAATCGACGGCGTATCGTATCTTCTGGGTATTCGGTATTTGACTAAACTGAACACCACCATCATTCTTGAGTATTACCATGACAATCGTGGGCTTAGCGAGAGTGAACTTCGCGACCTCCTCGGTTTTCTTCGAGATAGGGTGGACAGCGGCGATTCCGCAATCGTCACGCAAACCCGACTCGATTTTACGAGCAGTTTTCAGACTCGGACGTTCATGAGGGATTATCTTTATGCTAAAGTCAGTCAACCGGAGCCGTTCGGCTGGCTTTATTCGTCAATCGGCGCCTTTGTCATCTGCAATTTAAACGACAATAGTTTTACGCTTTCGGCACAACTGAGCTACAGGCCATTTACAAACTTTGAGGTTATTCTCTGGCCGACAGTATTGACAGGCGATAATAACTCGGAATACGGCAGCAGACAATCGGAAGGAAAAATAGAGATTTGGCTGAGATGGTTCTTTTAGGAACTGGACTTTTATTAGAATTTGGGCTGTAGCGGCTATGCATATTCAGACGGATTGCACTCACAGGTGATGAAGACTCAGTCACTGATCATCGGGGGACTCACGTTAGTTGGGGACGAGATGTATGAGATTCGCGTTCATGACGACTGGCTGTGACTTGTGACACTTTTGTGACAACTTCAAGTCAAAACACATCAAACTACATCAAAAGACATCAAAACAAATAGAAAGCGAAAACCAAAGCACCCGAACGGTTTAGGCTGTAATCAACTGCCCTGCAAACAGTTACGAGAACCCCATGATCGTGTCCGGGGTTCAAGTCCCTGCACCGCTATTTGATATAAGCAACTGCACCACAATCACTTGCAATGTCGTAAATGACACCCATTAATGGGTTGTGACGCATCTGTGCCAAACCGAAATCCCTAACACCGTATCGTACCCTCACCGGTGGACTCCTCTTCCTTGGAATCGAGATCCCCGAGCTCGCAGTCAACATGGACTGGTCCAAGACTGAAGGTTTCATCACCTAATGTTACCGAAAAGCCACCTCTGCTCGAAAGAGGTGACCTTCGGGGACAGAACCCCGTACGCCACGGAATCCGCCAAAGCAAAGTTTGATTCCGATAATCAACGTTATGGGAAACATTGTCAGCTTGCGCGGGGTTCAAAGCGGTGGAGGGACTTGAACCCAAATTGACGTTTTCGCTTAGATTGAGAAGGTTCGTGGAAATCCAAAGGCGGGTAGTGCATTAGATGGGGAGCAGACCAAAACCCGGCAAGACGACTGAGAAGCTGGACCGATCTACGGGGGTCAGGTCATCCCTCGGAGTTTGCGGAGAGGTGGTATTCAGAACAACCGCAGAAGGACGAAATCCTCCACCAGAGAGTGGTCCAGTTGATGAGGTGACGTCATCTCTCTGCAACCTGATTTACGTTCCCTAAAGGCGGCTCCTGCTCTCCTTCTTGATTCTGGCGTTCCGTTTGAGCAAATAGAGGATGCCCAACACGGCGGCGATGGCTATTAGAACTCCAGTGCTCATTGTGTACCTCCATGAGACTATGGTCATTGTGCCACTTGCTTAAGGTTCTTAATCAGAGTTATCACTGCGGGTCCGGCTATGATTACCAGCAGTTGTGGGAATATCAGCAGAACCAAGGGGAAAACCAGTTTCACCGTCGCCTTGTTTGCCATTTCTTCGGCTCGCTGGCGACGTTTGAATCGCATTGAATCCGCCAAGACCCGCAACGAATTGGCAACGCTGGTTCCCAACTTCTCTGCCTGGATTAGTGTGACTGCAAGCGATCTAAGATCATCCACACCGGTTCTGTTGGCCAGACTCCTGAAGGCGTCTGTCTTGCTCTTGCCGACGAGAACCTCCTGTGTCACCAGGCGAAGTTCCGCGCCGAGTGCACGGCTGCTGAGGCTAATATCATCTGCTACTTTCTGAATGGCGGCAGTGAAACTCAGGCCGCCCTCTACGCAGACAACTATCAAATCAAGAGCGTGTGGAACAGCTCGCCTGATCTCTTCTCGTCGGCGCTTGACACGGGCAGCGAGCCACAGCGTGGGCCAAATCCAGCCGAGTATGGCGGCCGCCAGTAAGACTATTACCATTTCGGTAGATTGCAGATGAAAGTGCAGTGAAGTAGGAATTGCTGCAGCGGGAAGAAGGATTGCACTGACGACCCTGATTCCGTAATAAGTATAGACATCCTCACGACTTCGGTATCCTGCTCGCTCCAGCAGATCTCGGGCAGGCGATCTCTCGCTGATTGCCGGCGAAACCAGTTTGAGCCCCTTCTTGAGCGCCGATTCCTTGTCTACTTGTTTCGCTACGCGGACATTATTTCGTTCTTCAAGCGCCTTCAACCTGGCCTTGACCTGACCTTTACCGGTGAATAGGCTCAGCGCAATCAGGGACACCGCAGACACTGAGACGAAGACGAGAGCCAATATGAAATAAAGTTCCACAAATCACCTACAACCTGATGTTAACAATTCGTCTGATTATCAGAAAACCCGCCACCTGCATGGCCAGGGCAATGCCCAGAGCATAGTTTCCAGCTTTTTCATCTATGAGGACCATAAAGTACTCGGGATTTAGAGCCATGATAATACCGACCATGGCAAGCGGAAGTATCACCAGCACAATTCCCGACAGGCGACTGTGAGCGGTCTTTGTCCTCACTTCACGCTGGAATCTGAAACGATCTCTGATCGTCTTCGCTGTTTTCTCCAGAACCTCCGCGAGGTTTCCGCCCGTCGTCTTGTGGATGAGCAGAGATGTAATGAATAGGTTGAGGTCATCACTTGGCATTCGTTTCCGAAGGTTCGCTAGTGCTTCCGATAGCTCCTTACCGAGATTCTGTTCTTGAAATGTGATAGCGATCTCGATCCCCAGGGGGTCCGGAATCTCCTCGGCCACCATCGTCAGGGCCGATTCAAATGAGAAACCGACCTTGAGCGCATTCATGATAATGTCCAAAGCATCGGGAAGAAGTTCGTTAAAAGCCCTAATCCGTTTCGTTCTCTTTCTCAGAATGTACAAGTATGGAATTAGCCCGCAGATCAAACCTGTGACGATTGCCAGAAGAATCAGGTTAAATAGCTGCAGAACCAAGATAAAGGCCATGCCGGCTAAAGATAAGATAGCTAGGAGCACAGTGCTCGCATTGACTGGCATGCCAGCCTGGTCGATCAGAGTTTGAAGATTTTTTGAGAATTGGAATTTTGCCAGGAGTCGATGCAGAAATGGGATCTTGCTGAGTTTGTCGTCGCGAACAATCGAGCGCAGAAACTCATTTTCTCCAGTTGAGTCGTCCGCCAGCGAATCCAATCGTTGCTTAACTCTCCGGTTATGGAGTCCTAGTCTATCCCGGAGTAACAGGTAGAGAGCTACCACAGTGAAGAAGACCGTGGCAAAAACTGCTATGAGAATGTAATTCAGCATTGCTCGGTTTACCTACCCACCAAATAAATCGGGCGTGAGCTTATAGCCTGATCTCAAGATTCGATCCAGGAACTTGGGTCTGAGACCGGTGGGCCTGTACTCACCGACGATATCGCCTTCGGGACCAACGCCCAATTTCTCGAAGTTGAAGATTTCTTGCATAGTGATCGTATCTTGTTCCATGCCCACAATCTCAGAGATTCCAGATATCTTTCTGGTGCCGTCACTGTATCGACTAACCTGAATTATGACGTCAATTGCCGAGCTAACCATTTCCCGAATGGCTTTGCCGCGTATACTGTATCCTGCCAAGAGCATGAGTGTCTCCAGTCTCAGCAGGACATCTCTGGGAGAATTCGCATGGAGGGTGGACAGGGAACCATCATGACCAGTATTCATGGCCTGTAACATGTCGTAAATCTCTGCTCCACGCACCTCGCCGATTATGATACGATCAGGTCGCATTCTCAGTGCATTTCTGACCAGATCGCGCTGGGTGACCGTGCCTTTGCCCTCAATATTGGGCGGCCTGGTTTCCAGGCGAACTACATGCGGCTGCTGCATCTGCAACTCCGCTGAATCCTCGATAGTAACGATTCTCTCTCCACCTGGAATGAAAGCAGAGAGAATATTGAGAAGAGTCGTCTTGCCTGCGCCGGTACCGCCTGAAATGAGGATGTTCAACCGTGCCCTCACGGAGCCCTCCAGAAACTGGATCATTGGGGGCGTGAGAGAGTTGTTCTCGATTAGGTCGTCCATACTCAGCACATCTTTTCTGAACTTACGGATTGAGAGAATCGGCCCATCCAAGGCCACGGGCGGGATAATCGCATTAACGCGCGAGCCGTCGGGCAATCGAGCGTCAACCATCGGTGAAGCCTCATCCACACGGCGGCCCACCTTGGTCAGAATTCGGTCTATAATCAGCATGAGGTGATTATTATCTTTGAAAACAGTCTCGGTTTTCGCGAGCTTACCCGCTTTCTCGATATAGACCTGACCATAAGTATTGACCAGTACGTCGGAGATTTCCGGATCATGCAGGTATGGCTCGATCGGTCCCAGTCCGAAGGTCTCATGCTGGATCTCGGTTATCAGTCGTTCCTTAACGGTTCGATCCAGATAGAAATCTTCTTCTACTATCAGCGCTTCAGTAACCTCTTTGATGTGACCACGCAATTGCTCCGGCGACAGACTGGAAAGAGCAGACAGATCCAAGCGGTCTATGAGCTTCTGGTGCAGACGTGTTTTGAGTTCCAGGAAGCTGTCGCGCCTCTGATGACCGGCACTTTTCCCCAGTGATTTTTCCCCCTCGGGAGCCTTTGTTCTCTTCTGATTGTTGAGTCTATCTCTAGAAGCCATACACACTTCTCAATTCTGATTCCGATGAATTTGGGTGACGGTTACGGTACTTCACCTCGATTTCCGTTCATCAATGCCTCAGCTAACCGTATGACACTCTTGCCAACATCTGCTGGTCGTTTGCCATTCACGAGTGGAATGCCGGAGTTGATTGCATCGACTACGGCTCTATAATTATTGGGGATTGTCCAAAACACAGGGTAGTCCAGAGTTTTCTCTATTTGATTCACTCGAATACCATCTGCCTTGCTGACTCTGTTCACGACGATCTGGACCTTGTCTGGCCCGTATCCCAACGACCTGAACAGCTCAAGGGACTTCTTGGTCGCTCTAATCGAGGAGACAGTTGAAACTGTAACGATCAAAATATTATCCGACTGCTCAAAAGCGCTGTATGTGGAGTCACTGAAGGAGTGAGACGCGTCGACAACCACGTATCCATACATTGAGCGCAGGTGGTCCAAAATCTCTGTCACCTGGCGACCACTCACCTCAGCAGAAGCGTCGGGATTCCCGGGCTCTGCAAGAACCGCGACACCAGATCCGTGTAGCGTCATGCAGCTCTGCAACTGCATTTCATCTACTTCTTCGCCATCACCACAGGCATCAAGAATATCGTACTCCGGAGTAAGGTTGAGGAAACTCGTAATGTCCCCAAGCTGCAGATCCAAATCAATCAAGGCTGTTCGCTGCTCGCTGACCTCCGAAAGAGCGATCCCCAGGTTCACTGCCAGAGTGGTAACGCCGAGGCCACCTCGCTTGCTGAAAACAGACACAACTTTTCCTCTGGTAGCGGTTTTTGCCTTAGTGTGAGTCGTCAGTATGCGCACTTTCTCGAGGGCTTTGCGCAGCTTATCCAGTTCTACCGGCCGCCGGAGAAACTCCTGGGCGCCTGCCCTCATCGCCGACATAATTAACTCCGGGGTATTACTGGTCGAGTTAACGAACACGGCAATCGTTGGATGTGTTAGCTTTAGGCTCCCTACCGCCTCCAGCGTTTTATCCAGGTTATTCGAGGTGTCTAGTTCGACAATAAGAACGTCAGGTGGATTCGCATCCGCACTTTGAAGACATTCATTGATGTTCCCCTGTTCAGCGGCGATTTCTATTCCATCAATTGTGTCCAAATGTCTCCTGAGTAGTAGGCGCTGAGATCGATCGGCATCAACGATCATGATTGAGAGATTACTAGGTACCATAATAACCGTATCAACTCCTATTCCACCAGAACAGCCCTGTAAAGAAATCCCTCGGAGCAATCAGTGCATATCTCACCATCGGTTAGTTTTCGCATAAATCGACCGATTACTTCCTTGCCCTGCAAACTTTCGACGAAAACTACTACGATTTTGACAACTGTGAGATAGTCCCTGCCGCTGGCATCGGACTCCGTTCCGACGGATGGATCAAAAGTAGCGACTTTGATAATGCGCGGGCTGGTGGGGAAGTCGGAGCCCTGGACCGTGCCAGTGGACGCATCCCAGTAGGCGTTCGGATCCAGATCAATTAGATCGCGAACACCCTGTCCAGTCGGACCGATCATATTGCCGGGTTCGATCTGAAGCTGATCACCGATACTTATCATATACGGCTCACAGGTCCAAATCCACTCACGATAGGCGTTTGCGCCAGTTATCACCGGCTCGCCGGTATTGATCGGGGCGAAATTAACTGCGTAAAACCAGCCCATTCTGGGCGAAGCACTGGAATTGATCAACTTGAGGATAATTTGCACGCCGAGGTGATCGGGAATTTTATATCCGGTTATATCGGGATCGTAGAATTCTCCCACATCATAGAGGCTGTCGTTATTGGTATCGTCCCATTTGTCCGGGAAACACCAGGGTTTGAGGCAATCCGAGCCGCTAACAGGGAATATCGAAGCTGAGGCAACTGCCGAGACATTCCCCAGATTACTCACGACGGGGTCGAGAACCTTGAGGAAATAGAGACTAACCGGATCACCTGTCGCTTCCGTACGATGAGTACGCACGCGTATGCGGTTGGCTTCGGGGAAGGTGACGTCAGCCGCTGAGATAACTACCGGTTTCTCAGTGTCCTGAACCGCCGTGTTGTAACCCGCAAAGGTTATTGCTCCAGCAGTGCCCGCCGCCTGATCGCCTACGGCCTCGGCCATGGCAATCGCCCCAGCAATGGCGGCCGCGTCAGCGGCGTTCTGTAGCTGACATTTGGCAAGTTGAATTAATGACATATCAATCGCGATCACTGCGAAGGCGAAGATCATCACAAGAGAGCTGACGACCACGATGGCTGTCGCCCCTCTCTCTTCGACCAGTAGTTTCCGACAGTTTCGCACCTTAAACCTCTACTTGATTACTCTGTCTCACGATCGCTTCCGGGAAGAGGAGGGATAATTTCTGATTCAACCGATTCGATTATTCTCGGTGAAACAACGATCAGGAGTTCAGTTTCTTGGGTGGTGGTTTCTCTTCGACTGAAGAAGAAGTTGAGTAGTGGAATGTGGCCAAGGATCGGCACTCTCTTCACGGTCTTGAACGTTTCTGTCGCCAGCAGTCCGCCCAGCACAATTGACTGCTGGGAATTCAACTCAATTACTACATCAGCTTTTCTGGTGCGTAGCGCAGGAATGCTATAACCACCAAGTGATATCATGTTAGCATAATCGAGACTTGAGACTTCAGGACTAATCTTCAGATTGATCAAGTTAGTATCAACAATGGTCGGAACGAACTTGAGCTTCACTCCGTATTCCTTCCATTCTATGGTGACGCTCGGAACTCCACCGCCGCTACTGACCTGAGCCACCGGTATCGGGATCTCTCCCCCAACCAAGAAACTGGATTCTTCGCCGCTAAGGCTCAAGAGTCGCGGATTGGCGATCAGCTTGATCTCGCCATCCCGTTGCATTGCCCTAATGACTGTTGAGATTTCCTGAGTGTCTCCAAGCCACTTGAGAACCGTAGTCGCACCATCGGAGGCAATCATACTTGTCGAAGTTGGATCTACCGGAGTTACATCTCCGGCATAAGATCCAAATGTCTTCGTGCCCTCAGCGATATGCCGATCATCCGCGTCGATTAACAAGAAGTCTACTCCATACTCCGACATAGCGGATCGATTCAATTCTGCGACCTGTACGTCCAGTACGATTTGCTTGCCACTGGTATTGCGATCCACCTCGATGTCGTATTCCGTGAGTTTCTCCGATTCCCCCCAGACGAACAAAGAGGTCACACCTTCGTTCTTTCCTATTACTACCAGTGCTGTTGCCGTAATCGAAACTACATCGGCTACATCCTCGTCGGCTACCGATACAGCCTTTATTTTCTCGGTGTAATTCAGGACAACCGACTTACCCTTGATTACCCTGACGAGTTGTGGCTGGCCACTAAGCCGCGAAACGGGTAGAATCAGAAGACTGAGCACGATCGCCAAGAGACCAAGCCGAACGACCTGATTTCTAACTCCGACTATCACAACAAGACTCCTTTCATCTCTTGAACCAGTCCACGTCGAACTCACGGCCCCTTCTTCTCATCAGATGTCGCCTTATTGATGGCTGGTGCTTCGGTTTCCTTGTTTTTCCCCCTGATGATCACAACCGAGTCGGGCTTTTCCTGGATCTTCTCCACTTTAGGCTCTGCCGACCGGTCTCTGTATTTATAGATGACCTTGAGTTTGGGTTCCTCTTTCTTCTTGGAGCTAAGAATGCCCGCCTTACTTATTGGTGTTACCTCCACCAGATCAGCGTCGATC
>JAGLUH010000278.1 GCA_023134875.1 Candidatus Zixiibacteriota bacterium | reverse complement strand
CCGGAATGGGAAGTACGCAAATCGGCATTGGAATCACTTGGTCGCATCAGAGACAAGACCGGACTGGAACCGGCCAAGGTACTAATCAGTGATGAAGAACCACAGGTGCGCCAGGCGGTGATCGACACCTTGGTTGCTCTCGGTGGTGAGGCGGTTATGAACGATATCGCCTACCTGCTTGAAGATGCAGACCTGTGGGTTCGATTTCGCGCGATCGATGCGCTGGGACGGTTGGGCCAGGCTGACGTAAGTGAAAAACTTGTGCCGTTCTTAACCGATCAGAATGACATTCTGCGTGTAGCGGCGGCAAAAGCTCTGGCACGTCTCAATGATCAGCGGGCTTTGCCTTTTCTGAAAAGCTCGGTACATGACAAGAATCCTGATGTCGCTGCCGCCGTCAGTGAGGCAATCAATAAACTGGAGATGGTATCCTGATGGAGACTCGTAAGATTCTGGTAGTGGACGACGAATTGCTGATTCGTGACCTGCTTTACGATCACTTTGCCGCCAAGGATTACCGCATCGCCACCGCCGAGAGTGCCGAAAAAGCGATTGAGATACTTGACGGCGAGCAGGAATTCGACGTTGTCCTTACCGACATCAAGATGCCAGGGATGGATGGCCTCGAACTAATTGATCGGATCAAGAACACCGACGCCGATTTGCCGATTATTATCATGACTGGATTCCCCTCATTGGAGACGGCAATCGAGGCGCTGCGCAAAAGGGTTTACGACTACGTGGTGAAGCCGTTCAATATCAATCGCCTCTGCGCGACAGTGGAGGCGGCGGCGGTGGAATATCAGCAAAAGAGAACCAGAGCGGGAAGGTGACTATGTTGGAAAGAAGACTGCTTGTCGTAGACGATGAGCTGTTTGTTCGAGAACTGCTGCAGGAATTCTTTGCCAAGTTGAACTACGCCGTTGACATTGCCAGGAGCGGCGCCGATGCCATGGAGCTGTTGCGGGAAAACCTCTACGAGGTGGCACTGGTCGACCTGAAGATGTCGGAAATGGATGGTATCGAACTACTGCGGCAGATCCGGCAGACTGACGAAAACTTGCAGGTGGTGCTGATGACCGGTTACCCGACAGTGGACTCGGCGATAAGCGCCCTGAGGCAGGATGCTTACGACTATGTTATTAAGCCATTCCGCCTGTCAGAACTGGAGACGATTGTGCGCAATGCGATCCGCGACCGCCAGTTGGGTTTGGAGATCAAACTATTGCGAGACAGAGTCAGCCAAATGGAAGAGAAACTGACTGAGGAAAACGTCACAAGACCGGAAAGAGCGATTTCCCCGGGGCGGCGGTTTTCTGTTAGAGGTCTGGCAAGCAGGGGAAGCGAAGACTGGACGGAGTCGGCGATCTCGTTTTCCGGTAACTTCAGAAAAGAGTAAGCAGAGCATAGACAGCAATCAGGCATCAAAGTGAAAACAGCGCGCTTGTGAATGAGCAAGAAAGTTCCCAAGCCAAAGGAATCGATAAAGCATGATGCAAACAGAGAGCATGAATCTGGAATTAAGCCTTGAGGATTTCATTGTATTCCGGGATTTCATCCACGAAAAATGCGCTATGTATTTCGCAGAAAACAAGAAGTACCTCCTGGAGAACCGGCTGAGCAAGCGAATCGCCACTCTTGGTTTGAAATCATACCAGGACTACTTTTACCAGGTAAAGTACGATACTACTCTCAAGGAATTCAACATGCTGATGAATCTCGTCACTACTAACGAGATTTCATTTTTCCGTAATCCACCGCAGTTGAAATCATTCCAGGAAGAGGTTCTGCCTCTGGTTCTCAAGCGAAAGAAAGAGCAGGGGCTGCCCCGGCGACTGAAACTCTGGTCGGCGGGCTGCTCGACCGGTGAGGAGCCCTATACCCTCGCGATTATTGCTCTTGAAGTTCTTGGTGAGCGAACGCTGTGGAAGGTGGAGATCATCGCCAACGATATTTCCGAAAATGTGCTCTACGCCGCCCGCAAGGGCATCTATAATGAAATGACGCTGCGGAGCACACCGCGGCCGGTTCTCAACCGGTACTTCACCAAGGACGGCAATCGTTACCTGGTGAATGAAAACGTGAAACGGCTGGTCAAGTTCACTCATCTCAATCTCGCCGACCGACGGAAACTGGCGCTGATTAACGACATCGATATCGTCTTCTGTCGCAACGTGATGATTTACTTCTCCGATGAGATCAAGAAAGCGATTGTCAGGAACTACTACAACGCGCTGCGGCCGGGTGGTTATTTCTTTATCGGGCATTCCGAATCGTTGCATGGCATCTCCAAGGCATTCAAGCTGGTCTATTTCCAGAACGCTCTGGTTTATCACCGAGAGCCCGGCACCGCCGGAGAACGACCCAGGCGTGCAGCCGCAGTGGCCGCCGAGGTAAAGGAATTGGCGCCGGTTGGCAAGGCTGCCGCGGCAACTCCGGGGGCGACAGCCACAGCGCACGAAGGCGATACGACAATGGATAAACTGAAAAAGATTCAGGAATTGCTGGCGAAAACCAGGAAATAGAAGAGAAGTAAAGAAGCGAGCAAGAGATATATGAGCCAAACAGTTTTAGTTGTGGACGATTCACCGACGCTGGTGAAATTTGTCAGCTTCAGCCTGAGAGCGTCCGGCTACAACGTCCTGGGGGCATGTGACGGCATGGATGCCCTGGAGAAACTCGCCAATCTGGAGAGCGATATCGACATGGTCATCACCGACCTGAACATGCCCAACATGGATGGCTATGAACTTATCGCCACGCTGCGGGAGAATGACAAGTTCGCCGCGACGCCGATTATCATTCTCTCCTCGGAGGAAGATGAAGAGGATAAACGAAAAGGCGAAGAAGCGGGGGCGACCTCCTACCTGGTCAAACCATTCAAGTCGTCGGTGTTGATGTCGGAGGTTTCACGCCTGCTGGGCTGATTCCTCGGATGCTCGTATTTGAAGCTGTGTAGCGGGTATGCAAAGGAGGCAACAGTGGCATCTCTGAAAATTCTGGCGGTAGATGATTCTCCCACCATGAGACGTATTATCGTAAACACTCTTAAACGCGCAGGGTATGAGGATGTTGACGAGGCCAGCGACGGTAAGGATGCTCTGGCAAAACTGCAGGTCGACAAATTCGACTTCGTGATAACCGACTGGAACATGCCGGAGATGGACGGGCTCGCCTTTGTCACGTACTTGCGGTCATCGGCGGAGTTCAAGGACTTACCCATTCTGATGGTTACAACAAGGTCGGTCAAGGAGGACATTGTTGAGGCGATGAAGGCTGGTGTTAACAACTACATTGTGAAGCCATTCACACCCGCCATTCTGAATCAGAAGATTGAACAAGTATTACAGGCAGCGGCAGGAGGTTAGCATGAACAGTCAAACAGAGTCAAGCGGAGTGGGAACGAATCACGATCTACACGTGCAACTGAAAGAGCTGGCGAATTCGTTGAGTGAGATCGTCAGCAGCATCAGAGCGGCGCATGAGCCGATCGTCGAATCAAGAAGTAAGGTCCCGGAAGCAACGCAGCAACTGGAACGAATCGCTCAGCAGACGCAAGACGCCACGCATCGCGTACTCGATATGGTGGAATCGATCACAAAACGCGAAGGCGAGATAGAATCGTTGCTCAAACAGCTACAGCGGGTGTTGCCGGCTACCTATTTCCGTAACAACTCCCGGGTGAAGCGAGTAATCGGTGAGATCGCCAAGAAGACATCAGACAACCAGAACGATGCCTACGCGATTATGGATGCCCTCCAGTTTCAGGATATCACGTCGCAGCAGATCGAACATGCCATGACGGTACTGGAGCAGGTGGAACACCGGCTTCACGAGGTTTTGGTCAGTTTCGGAGAGGAAGACCTGAAGGCGCCGGATGAACCTTCCCGGAAGCGCTCCTATGATCCCAATGCTCGCTACTCCAGTGATCACCGAGGTTAGAGCAACGTTGACGAACTTCTCAGCGACCTAAGGGAGAGAAAAAACCCCGCCGACCTTGCGGAGGAACGGAACGGATGACGGGAGAGGCTTTTGAACTGGAGGACATGCAGGAGATCATCGATGAGTTCATGATCGAGGCGGACGAGATTATCACCAAGTTCGACGCCGACATGGTCACACTTGAGCACAATGTCGATGATCTCGATTTGCTTAATGAGATTTTTCGCTCCGCGCATACTGTGAAAGGCACCTCCGGATTCCTTGGGTTTGATAAAATCACCGAGCTCACCCACAAGATGGAGGATGTTCTTAACAAACTCCGCAAGGGAGAGTTCA
>JAGLUH010000277.1 GCA_023134875.1 Candidatus Zixiibacteriota bacterium | reverse complement strand
AGCGCCTCGCGCATGATCTCAAGCGTCAGTCCGCCCACCTTGATATCAAGCTGGAATGCGGTTATGCCATTAGCGGTGCCGGCAACCTTGAAGTCCATATCGCCGAAGTGATCCTCGGCGCCCATAATGTCGGTCAGGATCAGATGCTTGTCTTTTTCCAGAATCAACCCCATGGCGATACCGGCCACCGGCGCCTTGATCGGCACACCGGCATCCATTAATGCCAGACTACCGCCGCAAACGGTCGCCATCGAGGAGGAACCATTTGATTCCAGGATGTCCGAGACGATCCGGATGGTGTAAGGGAAATCATCGTCCGCCGGCAGGATCGGCTCAAGCGATCTTTCCGCCAGCGCGCCATGACCGATTTCCCGTCGCCCCGGCCCGCGCGCCGGTCGCACTTCCCCTACCGAGTAGGGTGGGAAATTGTAGTGCAGCATGTAGTTCTTGGTGGAATCTCCTTCCAGGGCGTCGATACGCTGTTCATCGATCTTGGTGCCAAGGGTGGTCACCGCAAGAGCCTGAGTCTGCCCCCTGGTGAAGAGCGCGGAACCGTGCGTCCGTGGCAGTACCGATACTTCACAGGTGATCTCGCGGATATCATCCAGACCGCGCCCGTCAATGCGCCGGCTGGTCTCGATGATTCGCTTGCGCACGTCAGCGGCCTCGATTTCGTCCAGCATCTCCCTGACGTAAACCGCAGCGTCGGGAAATTCCTCTTCCAGAGCCTCCTGGGTGTCCTGGCAAACCTGCTTGATCGCATCGCCGCGCTCGGTCTTATCGACAATATTATTGGCGGCAATGATGCGTTCGGCGGCAAGTTGCTGAACCTTCTCCCTGAGTCCTTCCGGAATGAGAGGAGGGCCGACTTCGGTTTTGGGTTTGCCGATCTTATCGCGCACCTGCCTGATAAGTTCACAGATTTTCTTGATGTTCTCATGACCGAAGGCGAGGGCATCGAGCATTTCCTGCTCGCTGATCTCATTGCAGCCGCCCTCCACCATAAGGACATGATTCGGAGTACCGGCCACTACGAGATCAAGGTCGGACTCATCCAACTGGGAGAAAGTGGGATTGACCACCAGCTCGCCGTTCAAACGACCGACCCGTACCGCCGCCACCAGCTCGGTGAAGGGTATATGGGAGATCTGCAGCGATGCAGAGGCGCCGATCAGACCGAGAATGTCGGCATCATTCTCCTGGTCGGAGGAGAGCGTAACCACCATCACCTGCACTTCATCGACATAGTCCTTGGGAAAAAGAGGACGCAGCGGCCGGTCAATCAGGCGCGCTGAAACAATTTCTTTCTCCGACGGTCGGCCTTCACGCTTGAAGAATCCCCCCGGTATTTTACCGGCGGCATAAGATTTTTCCCGATAATCAACTGACAGGGGAAAGAACCCCCGATATTCACGCGGCGTATCATCGGCGCACACAGCGGTCATGCTGACAGTGTCGCCGTAACGCACCCAGCAGGCGCCGTGTGCCTGTTTGGCGACACGACCGGTTTCGATCGACAGTGTTCTGCCGCCTATTTCAACTTTGAATTCATCCATGTTCTCTTTCCTGTTCTTTAGCGGCGCAGCTCCAATTGTTGAATGAGATTACGATAGCTCTCGATATCCCGATTCCTCAAATAGATCAGCAGCCTTCTTCTTTTGCCGACCATTTTCAAAAGACCATGGCGGGAGTGCAGGTCTTTCTTGTGCTGCTTCATGTGCAGCGTCAATTCATTGATCCGTTGCGTCAACAAGGCTATCTGGACTTCCGGTGAACCGGTATCCTTGTCGTGCAAGCGGAAATGATCGATGATATCCTTCTTTTTCTCTTCTGATAGTGGCACTTGTCAATACTCCTTAATCCAAATGGAAAACATCTCTTATATTCTTTTCATCACGTTTGATCTGGCTGACCAGTTCCCGGTGATTGTCAAACCGGATCGACCGGCGGATAAACCGAGTGGGGCAGACCTTAACTTGTTTATTGTAGAGTTCATTGTTGAAATCGAAAAGATTTACCTCCAGGGCGTATTCCTGCAGCGTCTCACCGACATACATCATACCATAATATCGATCGGAACTGCTGTCGACGTAGGCGGCATAGACACCGGTGGGGGGAACCAGTTTCTCCGGCGGTACTTTTAGATTAATAGTAGGAAAACCTAATTGTTGACCCAGACCTTTACCGCGAACCACCGTGCCGGTAATGATGAAATCATGTCCCAGCATCCGGAGGGACAGATCGAAATCGCCGTGACGGATTTCGTGGCGGATTCTCGAACTGTGCACCGGCTCGCCTTCCAGAATGATCGGCTCAGTCAGGGAAAACTCATAGCCGTATCGCTGCGCGTTATCCTTCATAAAATCGGCAGTGCCTTCCCGTCGGTAGCCAAAAGCATGATTGTAGCCGACCACCAGTTTCTTCACTGAGAACTTCCCCACCAGGTACTCCTCCAGGAATTGAGGGGCGGTAACATGGGCGATCTGTTGGTCAAAGCTGATGAAAAAAACCGCATCGAGGCCCCGGTTCTGTAACAGCTCGAGTTTCTCCTCCCTGACTGAAAGAAGCTGGGGAGCTTCATCGGGCGCTACCACCTGTTTCGGGTGAGGGTAGAAAGTAATCAGCACCGACTTGAGGGCGGCCCTGCGCGCGTCTTTTACCAGATTATCAATCAGGGTAGCGTGGGCGATGTGAACACCGTCAAAAGTGCCGATGGTTACTGCTGATCCGCCGGCGCAGAAGCGGGCTGCCTCGTCTATGTCGGTTATTACTTTCATTCAGATCACCCGGATATACTCAACTACCCGCTGCGTCCCCATTTCGGCAAATCGCTCGGCGGCATACAATGAGCGACCCAGCGCCAGTAGTTGGCCGGTGTCACTGCGAATCGCCACTACCTGGCTTTCCGGAAAAGAGACATCGGTACGCAGGATGTCAGCGGAACGAATGTCGATACCGCTCTTGACACGAGCCGCCCTCTCTGTGGTGAGAAAAACTGACGGCAAAGTCAGCACATCATCCATCGTCATCAGAGCATCATCAACCTGCCCCAGCGCCATTAGCTTTGCCAACGTCTCAAGTGTGATTGCTTCCTCGCAAGTGAACCGGCCAATATGCGTACGGCGAAGAGAGTTGACATAAGCGCCGCAGCCGAGCAGCTCTCCCAGATCGTGAGCCAGGCTGCGGATGTAAGTACCCTTCGAGCAGCTCACCTCCAAGGTGATGGCGGGTGGCGCATAGTCCACCAACTCCAGCGCTTCTATTGTTACTTCTCTCTCTTCGGTTTCAACCACGATATTATCGCGCGCATACTTATAGAGCGGCTTACCCTGATGTTTGATCGCTGAATAGATGGGAGGACGTTGCCTGATAACACCCCGAAAACGATCGAGAGCGGCTCGTACTTCCCTTTCACTGATCGAATCGGTTGTCTTTACTTCCGTCAGCTTGCCATCACGGTCATAGGTATCGGAGCGCCAGCCCAGCATCACTTCCGCCAGGTAACTCTTCGACTGATCGATAACCAGTTGAGCCAGCTTGGTGGCGCGATCGAGGCAAATGATCAACAAGCCGGTGGCCAGGGGGTCAAGGGTGCCGCAATGGCCGACTTTTTTCACTTTGAGGATGTCGCGTACCTGCCTGACCACCGCAAAGGAAGTGATGCCGCTCGGTTTGTCAATCAAGAGGAAGCCATTCATACCGGCAACCCTCGTTCGATTTGCTTCAGCAGCGTCATTTTCGCCTTGGCAAGCGGTTCCTCAAGATAGCAGCCGGCGGCATTGCGGTGACCGCCACCGCCATAGATGCGTGCCAGGGCGGCTACATCGAAAGTGTCCCGCGAACGCAGCGAGACTTTTATCATCCGGTCGCTCAATTCACGCAGCAGCACACCGACACGGACCCCCGCGGTATAGAGTGAGTAATTGACCAGACCTTCCATATCGGCCGCATCATCGGCATACTTGTCGCAAAGGGAGCGGTCACACACCAGAAGGCAGGTGTTGCCCTGGTGGTGCAATTCCATGCCGGCGGTCAGCTCGCCCATCAGCCGTACCTGGTCTTCGGAGAAATTTTGATAAAGGGCGTTATTGATGGTTTTCGGATTGGCGCCTTTCTCAATCAGCGCGGCGGCGATACGCATTGATTCGGCATTAGTGTTGGAGAAACAGAAACGACCGGTATCGGTCATTATCGCCATCAGCAACTCCATCGCATTATCAAGCGATAAAGATACATTTGCTGCGGTAAAGAGACGATAGACAAGTACACCAGCAGCAGCGACTGATTCATCGACATAGTTGAATCGTCCGTAGCCTGTGTTGCCGGGATGATGGTCGATATTGATGATGTCGCCACTGTCGCGCAGTAACCGGCACGGGTCGCCGATGCGTTCAAGCGTGGTTGCTTCCAGGGGAATCGCCAGATCGAAGTCGCCGTAATCAGTTTCGCTGTCGTACACCTGCAGGAGATCATACTTGGCGAGAAAGCGGTAGCGCTTCCCAACCGGATCATGGTTGACAATCAGCGGCTGCGCTCCCAGCGCTCGGCAGAGATCATAGAGAGCTAACTGCGAACCGATCGAGTCGCCGTCGGGATTTACGTGCGACGCCATTAGCACCCTGCCACCCTGCCGCAGGCGCTCAATAATCTGCTTTTCAATCTTGCCTGCTGTTGTCATCTTCTTTCTCGATCTGGTTGAGCAGTTCTTGAATCCTCATGCCCCGTTCTGCGGAGTGGTCAATCTCGAATTGAAGAGTCGGTAGTTTGCGCACGCGAATACGCTGTCCCAGTTCACTCTGAATGAAGCCTCTGGCTTTCTGTAGCGATCGGTTGGTTTCCCGCTGGGAGGTAGTGTCGCCATAGACGGAGTAAAACACCTTGGCGAATTGCAGGTCTTTGGTAAGCTCCACGTCTGTCACCGTAACAAAACCGATATGTGGGTCCTTCATCCTGGTCTGAATGATTTC
The DNA here is from genome assembly GCA_023134875.1 of Candidatus Zixiibacteriota bacterium. Classification (GTDB taxonomy): domain Bacteria; phylum Zixibacteria; class MSB-5A5; order CAIYYT01; family CAIYYT01; genus JAGLUH01. Next base: position 3,680 of record JAGLUH010000277.1, on the reverse strand, counting down.
GGACACTGCCTTCTTGATCTCGTCTCGCAGACGATCCTGTCTTCTGACCGCCGCCACTAGTAGTAAACCTTCTCGGAGTCAAGGATTACCACTTCCGGTCGGGAGGCGATATAGTTCTCCACCTGGTCGAGCACCTGGTCAAGGAAACGCCGTTGATTGGCCACCACGGCGATACCCAGGGTCGCCACCTGCCACAGATCGTTGTCAGCCACTTCGGCGATGGAGATATTGAATTTGTTTTTCAATCTATCCTTGATCCCGCTGATAACCTGCCGCTTGGATTTGAGTGACCGCGACTGGGGAATCTGGAGCCTGATCGTAAGAGTTGCCAATTGCATTTAGATTCACAGCTTGCGGGCCACCTCAATGATTTCAAAGGTCTCGATGATATCACCGACATGAACATCATCGAAGTTCTCTACCTTGATGCCACACTCAAGACCGGTGGCCACTTCCCGAGCGTCATCCTTGAAGCGTTTCAGGGAGGATATCTTGCCGGTATAAACAGGGACATTGTCCCGCAGCACTCGCGCCCACTCGCCCATATGAATGGTTCCCGTCTTCACCGAACTGCCGGCAATAACGCCGACCTTAGGCACCCGAAAAGTATCCTTCACTTCCGCCGTTCCCTGAATTCTTTCTTCCTTGTCGGGTTCGAGCAGACCCTCGAGGGCGCGGCGGAGATCATCCTCGACTTCGTAGATGACGGTATAGAGACGTATATCGATTTTTTCCCGGACCGCCAGTTGACGGGCACGGGTATCGGGTCGGACATGGAAACCGATGACAATGGCATCCGAGGCCGAGGCCAGCAGAACATCGGATTCATTGATGGCGCCGACGCCGTGATGGATGACATTGACCCGGACTTCTTCGGTGCCGATCTTTTCCAGTGAGTCGCGCAGCACCTGCACCGAGCCGTCCACATCACCCTTGATCACCAGCTTCAGTTCCCTGACCATGCCATCCTTGATCTGGTCATAGATACTGGTCAGACTCACGCGCCGCATCTGGCGGTGATCATGCTCGCGCTTGATCTGCTGGCGCTGGGCGGCAATGGTGTGGGCTTCGCTGTCGCTTTCGACCCCCAGGAAGGAGTCGCCCGCCTGCGGCACACCGGACATGCCGATCACCTGCACCGGCTCACCGGGGCGTACCTGCATGACATTTTCGCCGCGATCATTTATCATGGCGCGCACCTTGCCATGATAGCTACCGGCAATAATCGGTTCGCCGATACACAAGGTGCCTTTCTGGATAATTACCGTAGTGATAACGCCACGGCCGCGATCAAGTTTTGCTTCCACAACAACACCGCGAGGGGAGTGTTCGGGATTCCCTTTGAGTTCCAGAATCTCCGCCTGCAAGAGGATCATCTCCTGAAGCTTATCGACCCCCTGCCCCGTCTTGGCGGAGACCTCGACGAAGATGGTTTTGCCGCCCCAATCCTCAGCCAGTAGATTATGGTTAGCCAGTTGCTGCTTGACCATGTCGGGATTAGCTTCCGGCTTGTCGATCTTGTTGACGGCAACTATTATCGGCACTGCAGCGGCGCGGGCATGGTCCAAGGCTTCCAGAGTCTGGGGTTTGACGCCATCATCGGCCGCCACCACCAGGACGACGATATCGGTAACCTGCGCTCCGCGAGCACGCATGGCGGTAAACGCCTTGTGACCGGGCGTGTCCAGGAAGGTAATTTCGCCGCCGGCAAGGCTCACCTGATAGGCGCCGATATGCTGAGTGATGGCGCCCGACTCGCCGGCAACGACGTTGGTGTGACGAATATGATCGAGAAGCGAAGTCTTACCGTGATCGACATGCCCCATGATAGTGACGATTGGCGCGCGTGGTTTCAGGGCGTCTTCATCTTCAAGTTCTTCTTCCTCGTCTTCCTCGATGCCGATTTCCTTGACCTCTTCGGTTTCCAACTCATATTCAAGCGCCAGGGTGGAAATGGTGTCCATGTCAAGACGCTGATTGATCGTTACCATCATTCCCAGTTGCATACACTTGGCGATTAGTTCCGCCGGTTTGACACCGATGATGCCGGCCAATTCTGCCAGAGGCATGAACTCGGTAACCTGGATGATATTGCTCTCTTCTTCAACTATAGTGCCATCCGCCCTTTGCTTGCGCTTGTATTTTCTGACCCGCTTACCCAGGTCGATCTTGGCCATCGTTTTTTTAAACGCCGCCTTGACCTCGGCGGACTGGATATCGCGTCGTCGTTTCTTTTTCCTGCGGTCGCGCTTTCTTTTGCGCAGTTCAGTGGCCTGCCTGGCGTTGCGTTCTAGTTGTTTGGCCTTGGTAACGATTTTCTCTTTGCCAGCTTTCTCGTCCAACTTTGCCCACGCCGTCGCAACCTCCTTCGTCTCCTCGACGACCTCTGTTTCTTTCGGCTTAGCTTGTTCCCTCTCTTTTTTCTTCTTCTCCGCTTCGCGTTGATCCCGATCCCGCTGCAATTTCTTGCGACGATCGATTTCCTTCTTTACCGTAGCCTTCTCTTCCGAGAACTTGGAAGCAATCGCCTCAAGCATCGGTTCGGTAGCGGTAGACATGTGCGACTTGATCTCAAACCCGAGTTCGCGTGCCAGCTTGACGATGGCCTCGGAAGAAACCTGGTACTCCTTTGCTACCTGGTACAATCGCTTCTTAGCCATACAGACATCTCCAATCCCTTGAGGAAGCCGGCAAACTGATGTTCTTTATATAGCGGCGTGGCAACATCGCCCTACTCTTCCTCTTCCGTTTCCTCGTTGTCGTTATCCGGGTCTTCACTCTCGTCATCGTCAAGAGCCACAAAAAGATCAGCAGCGCTTTTCTCTTTTTTCTTGTCTGTCTCCACCTTTTCTTCTTCCTCATCGGCTATGGCGGCCTCGGCGGTGCGCCGCTGCTCCAGCTCAAACATATGTTCCCGTGCAGCATCAATGATGGCATCCGCCTTCTTCTGTCCAATACCGCTGATTTCAGTTAGGCGGGCAGGAGGAATTTCCAGCACATCCTGGATAAACTTGTAGTCGGCGGTAATCAGCTTTTGAATGGTGGCTTTGCCGACATGCGCCAGCCTGGAGATTTCGACCTTGGCTTCCGCCTCTTCCCGTTTTCTATCAAAGAAGTCCGTTTCGGAGACAATATTAACCTTCCAGCCGGTCAGCTTGGCAGCGAGACGGGCGTTCTGCCCGCCCTTGCCGATAGCCAGCGAAAGCTGTTCATCTTCGACAACGACAGTCATGCCAGTGTCTTCGGGCATGGTCTCAATGCGCAGCACCTTGGCAGGGGCAAGAGACCGGCTGACGAACATCTCCAGGTCGGTGTGATAAGGGACGATGTCGATACGTTCGTTGTTCAGCTCTCTGACAATGGCCTGTACCCTGACTCCTTTAACCCCGACACAGGCGCCTACCGGATCAACACGCGCATCGGCTGAGGAAACCGCTACCTTGGCGCGTTCCCCCGGTTCACGGGCGACCGCCTTGATCTCGATAATCCGTTCAAAGATTTCCGGCACTTCCAACTCGAACAAGCGTTTCAGAAAACCGTCGTCTGCACGTGACAACACCACTTGCGGACCGCGCGATTGTTTCTGGACGTCGATAATCAGCGCCCGGACGCGGTCACCCTGGCGGTACCTTTCCTTGGTGATCTGCTCACGAATCGGAATGACCGCTTCCGCCCGCCCG
>JAGLUH010000276.1 GCA_023134875.1 Candidatus Zixiibacteriota bacterium | reverse complement strand
TGCCACTGCAGTGGCAGCAGTGCCGCCAATCTACTACGGGTTCAAAGAACCGGAGGTTGAAAGACACTTCAAGGCAATGGTCGATGCCGTTTCCATCCCGGTCCTAATCTACAACAACCCCAAGACAACAGGCGTCTCGGTTTCAGCCCCCTTCCTCAATCGCCTTGCCCAGATCGGTGTCTCCGGTGTGAAGGACTCGAGCTTCGATATAATGGTCTTTTATAGCTACCTGAGGACGGTAAAGAAGGAGGGATTTATCCCGATCATTGGAACAGAGGCACTGCTCCTTCCAGCAGTGGCGATGGGGGCTTACGGGTCCGTCTCTGGTCTGGCCAATGCCTTCCCCGAGCCGGTTGTGGAGTTATTCAACTTGGTCAAGAGTGGGGATATCAAGAAAGCCTGTCCAGTTCAGTCCAAGGTTTCAGCAATGCGGGATATTATGCACTATGCCCCGACCTTACCTATGATTCAGGCGGTTCTCCGCAAACGCGGGGTCAATGCCGGGTATCCAAGACTCCCGTTTGTCCTGCCGGATGATGGATTGCTGAACAAGGCCATTGCCGACTTCAGGAACATGGGGGTATCCCTCTAACCCTCAGTGTACACGGAGGAAGACCCTATGAGAAAAGCCCTGGTGGGCTCCCGTTCCTTTGGTGAAGTCGTCTCAGCAGGGGAGAAGCCCCGCACCAAAGCAAGCTTTGAGGTCAGTCGCGTCAGCCCAGAGGAGCGGCCACTCGACGCATCCAAGATGACGCGGATCATTGCGCGAGACAATCCGGATGTGATCATCTGCGGAGCAGAACCGGTTACTGCGGGTGTCTTGAGGGCATCGAAGAAGCTGCGCATGGTGATGAAACATGGTGTGGGTGTCGATAACATTGATCTCGATGCGGCGACTAATCTGCACATTGTCGTAGCCAATGCTCCCGGGACAAACGCCGCGGCAGTAGCTGACTTGACGCTTTCCGCTGCGCTGGCGTTGTTGCGTGGCTATTGTGAGGCAAGCAGTTCTACAAAAGCTGGTGCGTGGAAGCGCTACATGGGACACGAGCTTGGGGAGATGACTGTTGGCATTGTAGGGACAGGACACATTGGGACAGAAGTCATTAAACGCCTGCAAGGATTTGGTGCCAAGATGTTGGCATATGACGTGGTCAAAAACGTCACCTTGGAATCAAAATATACACTGAGCTACGTCACACTGCAGGAACTTCTCGAGACCTCGGATATTGTCACACTCCATGTTACCCTGTCGGAGCAAACGAGAAAGATGATCAGCGCACGTGAGCTTGAAATGATGAAGGAGTCAGCATACTTTATTAATACCGCTCGTGGAGAACTCGTGGATGAAGGTGCTCTTTATAATTGCTTGAAGGCAATGCGGATTGCTGGCGCCGCTCTTGATGTCCTTGCGACGGAGCCACCTCAGTCGAGCCCTATCCTACAATTGGACAATGTCCTCGCCACACCGCATATCGCAGCGTATACATACGAGGCAATGGCTCGCATGGACCGTACCTGCGCGGAGACTATCGTGGATACCTTCCGCGGGAAACGCTGTCCCAATGTCTTAAACCCTGTCGTTTACGATTCTTTTCAAGTTTGATGAGGACGTCCGATGTGTGGCCACCTCTATAAAGGCGGGAGGAAAGAATCGTAGCAGATAAACCAATCGGACAGCATTCCATCTGTGCCGGTATGTTGGCGGATATGGCTATCGGCATAGAGACAGCCAGAAATTACTATCTTACGGCAGCCTATATGTACGATCACCCTGATACTTCCGGTCCTCCGGTATCGATTTTATGTTGTCCAGAGCAAGTGAAGGGGACAGGGCAATATAGCATGTCCCCTTTTAATAATCTTATACCTCAGCCCTTCTCCTCTCCTCGCTTCTCATCTCCCTTCTCAAAAGCTTACCTACTTTGGATTTAGGAAGCATATCCCTGAATTCTATATATTGGGGGACCTTGTAGGAAACAAGTCTTTCTCTGCACCATCTAATGAGGT
>JAGLUH010000275.1 GCA_023134875.1 Candidatus Zixiibacteriota bacterium | reverse complement strand
TTGCCGGTCGGTTCGTCAGCCAGAAGCAGCTTCGGATTGTTCGCCAGGGCGCGGGCAATGGCGACCCGCTGCAACTCGCCGCCGGATAGTTCAGTCGGTTTGTGATCGAGCCGATTGCCGAGACCGACCCGATTCAGAAGTTCGGTCGCGCGTTTGCGCCTTTTTTTGGCCGGCGTGCCGGCGAAAATCAGGGGCATTTCCACGTTCTCAAAAGCGGTGGCATAAGGCAACAGATTGAAATTCTGAAAAACAAAACCGATTTTCTGATTACGCACTTCGGCAAGCTGATTGGAATTAAAACCATCCACCCTTTCGCCGTCAAGCCGGTACTCGCCCGCAGTCGGCGTGTCGAGACAACCGCAGATGTTCATCAGGGTGGACTTGCCCGAACCGGAAGGGCCGACGATGCTGACAAACTCGCCACCTTCAAGTTCCATGTCCAGACCCTTGAGAGCTGCCACCGTAAGGCGACCGGTGTCATAAACTTTGCGAATACCATTCATTTCTATCATCGTAGCCATACTCCTGTTTCCTTCATGTTCTTACTCATATCGCAACGACTCTACCGGATTGACCGAGGCCGCCCGCCGCGCGGGGAAGTAACCGGAGGTGAAACCGATCAGCACGAGAATAGCCACAGTAACAATACCGATGACGAGAGAGATGGCCGGTTTGCCCAGCATCGTGATCCACTCGCTTTCGAATTCCATCATGCCGTAGCCGCTACAAACCGCCTGCGCGATAAGAATGCCGAGGGCGCCGCCGATGGCACAGATCAGGAACGCTTCGAGAACAAACTGTCCCATAATCTGGCGCTTCCTGGCGCCCAGCGCCATCTTGACACCGATCTCGGTGGTACGCTTTTTGATCGCGGCATACATGATGTTGGCGACGCCGACACCGGCGATGGAGAGCGAGAAGAAACCCATAATGCCAAAAAATATCTGGAGGCCCAACAGCACTTTCGCCATCTCCTTCTGATTTTCGATTACATCCCATATTGCCAGTGCGCTTTTATCTTTTGCATCAAACTTCTTCATTTCGCCGAAAACCTCGTAAAGGCGCTGTTTGACATACTCGCCCTGATTCGGATCATAAGGCTTGACCACAATGTTGTTGAAATATGTTCGCCCCCAAATCGCCTGCATGGTTGTCGCCGGAATAGTCGCTTTGCCGTAATCGGGACCACTGTAACTCCCCATCTGGGTCTTCTCTTTCATTATGCCAATGACCGTAAAGGGCATGTTATCAATGTAAACCGTCTTGCCGATGGGATCGTCATCACCGCAGAGGTTTTCCTTGAGCCTGTTACCCAGAAAGACCACGCGACGCCGCTTGTCCATGTCAAGATGGTTGATAAACCTCCCCCCCCTTTGCGCGTAATGAGCGCGCATTTCCTCATAACAGGGATAGACGCCATTAGTGCGGGCGGAAACGGTCTTCTTGCCATAGGTGAGCGATGTACCCCACACATTGAACTCACCGCCCAGCAGCTTTATTTCCGGTATTCTCCGGGCTACCGGCTCCAGGTCTTCCGGCAGGAACCTGATGCGTCGCCCTTTACCGAGACCTTCGTAAGGGATAGTCGTCTGTCCGCCCCAGATGATGATAATCCCGTCACCCAGACCTTTCTGCATGATCTCCAATTGCGTTTTCAACCCATTGCCGAAGGCGAGCAGCAATACAATCGAAAGTGTCCCCCACAGTACCGCCAGCAGTGTCAAGGCCATCCTCTTTTTCTGGCTTTTCACGTCACGCCAGAAGAGCCGCACGAACAGCAGTGATCTCATCATGTTGTTACACCTTGAGCGCCTGCACCGGGTCCATGTTCGCTGCCTTGCGGGCCGGGAAATAGGCCGCCAGCAGGCTGATCAATCCCAGTATCGCCACCACGATAATCCGATCCGCCGTTGAGAGCATCGGCGTGCCGATAATATCGCCGATGTCAAACTTACCCGCCACCCAGATGAAAAGCGCAGCGATGGCATAACCGATACCGCCGCCAATAATGGTTAACAGCACTGTTTCAAAGATGAAGCCAAGCAGCACAAAACCCTTCTTGGCGCCCAGAGCCATCTTGATGCCGACCTCGCGGGTACGTTCCTCCACCACCACGTACATGATATTGGCCAGACCGATGCCGCCGATCATCAGCGTCATAAAACCGACGAAGCCGACAAACCAGCGCATGGCGACAAAGAAAAGCATGAACCGACTGCCTTCCACCGTGTCCCACACCGCCAGCGCTTCGGTATCGTCAGGGTCGAATTTGTATTTCTGCGAGAGCACTTCCTGGACACGATCTCGGGCGCGTTGATGCACTGTCAGATCATTTGCCATGTAGACGATATTGTTAAGATAGCGGTCGCCGTATATCGATGCATAGGTGGTGATCGGTATCATTGCCTTGTCCTTGTCGCGGCCGCTGTAGGAAGAGTTCTGCTGTTTCGGTTTCATCACACCGATGACCGTGAACGGCACACCGTTCAGGAGTAACGGCCTGCCGACAGCGTCAGTATCTTCGCCGATAACTTCATCCTTGAGATCGTTGCCGATAAATACGACCCGTCGCTTGTCGGCCAGGTCACGATCGTTTAGAAAGCGGCCACCCCAGTCGGGGATAGTGTTGCGCATTTTCTCGAAATCAGGCTCAACGCCGGAAACCTGCACCAGCTTCGAGCGGCGACCATATCTCGCTTCGACGTTACCGCGCACCATTTCGCCGGTGATGTACTTGATCTCGGAAACATTCTCCCTCAGGTAGGCGACATCATCCATCTTGAAACCGAACCAGCGCCCCTTGGGATATCCCATATACGGTTGCGAGGTACGGCTGGCCCACATGATGACAATGTCCTCCCCCATCCCCTTCATCTGCTTTTCCTGGTTACGCTGCAGACCATAGCCGACCGCCAGCAGGCATATCACTGTGACCGTGCCCCAGGCGAGGCCGCTGATGGTCAGGAAAGCGCGCAGCTTCTGCGACTTCAGGTCATGGATAAACTGTTTAAAATAAAGAGCGAGCTTCATCTTAGAAGATCTCTTTCGGCGGTTTCTCGACAACCATCTCGTCCTCTTCCAGACCGGAAACCGCCTCAATAGTAATACCGTCAGAGAGACCGGTCTCGATCTGCTTGCGCGTCTGATTGCCCAGCGAGTCCTGGACGGTTACGTAGGCGGTATCGCCGTCGAACTCGACCAGTCGTTCCGGAATCACTAGGATATCCTTGGCTTCCATTATCTTGACCTCGGCGTTGGCGGAGTAACCAGCCCGCAGGGTGGCGTCGCCGCAGTCGATCAACCTGATCTCGACATCAAAGACAGTAGCGGACTGTTCCTTGCGCGCCTTGGGAGAGATCTTGTAGAGTACGCCACTGACCGT
>JAGLUH010000274.1 GCA_023134875.1 Candidatus Zixiibacteriota bacterium | reverse complement strand
CGAATTTCTGGCTAACATGAGTCATGAGATCCGTACGCCGATGAATGGCATCATCGGCATGACCGAGCTGACCCTCGACACCGATCCAACCGAAGAGCAGCAAGAGTATCTCGGCATGGTGAAGTCGTCCGCCTATCATCTGCTGGAAGTTATCAATGATGTCCTCGATTTCTCTAGGATTGAAGCGGGGCAACTGGAGCTGGAGTCAATTCCCTTTAATTTGCGGGAAACCATCGAGTTGGCCTTAAACCCGTTTGCTCTGCGAGTGGAGGATAAGAAACTTGAGTTGATACTCTATATGGATCCGCTCGTTCCCGATAAGGTAGTTGGCGATCCCCTGCGCCTGCGGCAGATAATTACGAATCTGGTCGGCAACGCTATCAAGTTTACTGAAGAAGGTGAAGTTATCCTGCGAGTGGAGCTGGAGGCGGCTGAGCCGACACCCCGGTTTCATTTCCGTGTCGTCGACACCGGCATCGGCATACCGGAGGAACGCCAGACGGCGATCTTTGACAGCTTCACTCAGGTTGATGGTTCCACCACGCGTCAGTACGGTGGTACCGGTCTGGGCACAACGATCAGCAAGCAACTGGTCGAGAAAATGAACGGCGAAATCTGGGTCGAGAGTCCGACTAATGATTCCGGCAGCGGCGGACCGGGAAGCACATTCCATTTTATCCTGCCTTTTGAAATTCGAACCGCCGACATGGACGCTGATGATCTCCCGTCGATAGATATCACCGGCAAAAAGGCGCTCGTGGTGGATGATAATGCCACTAGTCGCCGGTTGTTCACTGTACTTCTGGAAAACTGGGGATTTGCGCCGACCGCGGTCAGCAGCGGCAGAGAGGCGCTGGAGACGTTGCAGGCCGCCAAGGAAGAAAGCAGCCCCTATGAATTGCTTCTCCTTGATCTGAACATGCCGGAAATGAGCGGTTGGGAAGTCACAGAGAATATGCGTGATCAGGGCTGGCTTGATGACACCACCGTAATCATGATAACTTCATCTTATCAACCGGGTGAAGCGGAGCGTGCGCGGAAACTGGGCGTAGCGGCACTGTTGAACAAGCCGATCAGCCAATCGGCGTTGTTCAATGCCATTCTCGAAGCGATGCAAAGCGTATCCTCTGTTTCGACCGAAGAAGGAGAAGAAATCGCCCGCAAAGCGATAACCCCAACCGAAAAAAGTGAACCCGCTATGGCGCTGCCTACAAGAAACAAGGTTCTTCTTGCTGAAGATAGCAAGGTGAACCAGGTGCTTGCCGAGAGACTCCTGCAGAAATGCGGCTACCGGGTGACGGTAGTTGAGAACGGGCAGCAGGCGGTCGAAGCGGTGAAGTCGGGTGGGTTCGATCTGATTCTGATGGATGTGCAGATACCGGTAATGGGTGGTTTTGAGGCTACCGGTGCCATACGCGAATGGGAGAAAGAAACCGGTGATCATATCCCGATTATTGCCATGACCGCCAACGCAATGGCAGGCGACCGGGAAAAATGCCTTGAGGCAGGCATAGACGATTACGTCAGTAAACCGATAGATGTGAAGGAACTGTTCGAATGTATTGCCAGGTCT
>JAGLUH010000273.1 GCA_023134875.1 Candidatus Zixiibacteriota bacterium | reverse complement strand
AAAGGGGCGTAGCCGAAGGTCACGTCGGCATAAAAGTTAGCGCCCCAGCCCAACGCTGCATTAAGGTCAATAATGCCCCAGCCATAGGCGTTGTTCGGTGCAGCCGCGTTATCAGCGGTTTCCATCAAGGCCAAACGAATCATCTGTGGGCCAAAGTTCGGCCGAGCCTGGATCAGCAAACAGACGGCGCCGGCAATGAGAGGCGTCGAAAGGGAAGTCCCGCTGGCTGAGCCGTAGCTGTAGTCTGACGAGGCCGTGGCGCAGGCCGTGGAGACCCCCCTGGCACAAACTTCCGGTTTGGTCCGCCCATCGTATGTCGGACCCCGTGACGAGAACGACGCAATCGTCCCTGAAGAGTAAACCGCACCCACCGCCAGGATGTCGAAAGCGTCGGACGGCGCCAGCAGTGTGCCGGCGCCAGGGCCGCTGTTGCCCATGGCATTGCAGACCACAATTCCCAGGCCGGCGGCGGTATTAGCGGCCAAAGTGATGGTGGCGGTGTTGCCGTCAAAGTCTTCGTATGTGTACCAACCAGAGTAGCACAGGGAGGAGGTTACCACGTCAGCTCCCAATGGATCCGCCCACTCCAGAGCGGCCACCCAGTTGTCTTCTTCAACCGGCGTTTCCGAACGGATATCCTCCGTTTTGGCCAGCAGGAAGTTGGCCTTGAAGGCTGGGCCGTATTGGACTCCGTCCTTATGCCCGCCGGAAGTGGACCAGATATACGTGCCATGGTTCCACTGATTAGACTGGTCTTCCGGCTCATTGGCGGTGTTGCCGTCATTGAAAACAAAATCCCACTCGGCCAGTACCCGACCCTCAGCATAGTGCGGCGCAAAAACCTCATGAGATTTGCGGTAGCCGGTATCGAAGATTGCCAGGGTGACTCCTTCGCCGTGGTAACCTTTGTCGTGAACAGCCGGCACGTTGATCTGCTGAAGCTGCGCATAGGAGTTGCCGTAGTCAAGGGCGTCAGGTGCCAGCGACTGCCGATCGGGCGAATCAAGACGAATAGGCTCGGCCGTTTCCGGCTCGCTCCTGAAGCTGGCCACCGGCCTAATCTGCAAGACGAACGGCAGGGCGCCGATCTCGTCAAGTTTGTCGAGAGAAATCTCAAAGCTGGCGGCATTCAGCCATCGGGAAGTCCGTCGGTGTTTCCCGCCCAGGTTGATGACCTCATCAATGTAGTCTTGCATCACCGGTAGGTCGGCAAATACCACGTGGTCCTTACCAACTTTGGCCCGTCTTTTCATAACCTTCTCGCTGAACCTGATGGAGACAGCTTTGGCGTTGAATTCTTCCTTCGTAAAAACACCCTTATCGGTGAAAAAGACCCAGACCTTGGCGGTCTGACTGTCCTTTTGATTGAGGAAACTTCTTGCGTTAGCTGAAAGGGCCTCCGGCCCTTTTTTCAGGATAACCGGTTCGTCAGTCAAAAACGGTGGAGCATTTTTGGCCGACGTAAAGGCGGTTATCATCAGCAGCAGGGTTGAAACCAGGATAAGCGGGTATAAGAAACGTTTGCTACGACTTTTCATTAAATAATCCTTTTCGCTGAGGTCTACTAACTAACTCTTAGTATCGTAAGACATGTACTACTTTTTTATAAAGTAGTCTTATTTCCTTATTTGTCAACACCAAATTGCCTGTCTCCCATTTATGGGGGGGCCTCCCCATACTTTTGAAATAGGACAGGCCGCCAGATTGTTCCCCACTCTTCACTCTGGCCGCCGCCTTTTCCCGCTAAGGTTATATCGGACAAGGTAATTTTCCCGTAAGGCGCCCCGCCCGGTGCATTTCTCGGGGAAAGGCATAGCATATGCTGAATCAGGCGGTGACACCGGAGACCTAAGCGTCTGGAAGGCATATTAGAACAGCAGAGGTTACCGTTGACCGCCTGCTGAATTGATGAAGTAAGGTGGTGAAGAAGATGAAAACCAGGTTTCGTTCAACCGGCGGCATCACTCTAATCGAACTGATGATCACGGTGGTGATTATTGGAATTATCGCGACTATGGCCGTGCCTCGATTCCAGGCCG
>JAGLUH010000272.1 GCA_023134875.1 Candidatus Zixiibacteriota bacterium | reverse complement strand
TGAGCAGTGACCGTGGTGACCCCAGTGAAGCGCCCCCTGGTTTCGAGAAATCCACCACCTCATTAGATGCAACCCCCACAACAGGCGGAACCGAAGAGCTTGACGACATTTTTAATCAGCTGCCTCCTGAAGTGCAGGAAGCATTAAACGATTTATACATATCTCTGGGAGGTATCTGCATCGGGATCGCCACCGTCGGCACCAGTGTAGTCGTCCAAATACTTATCGGAAGCTCTTACTCTGGGGCCACGACCGCCTTGACAAACATCGGCAAAGACGAAGCCCAGCAGTCTTCAGTTGTTTGGGCCGTGATCCAAGGAGGGGCCATCTCGTTGGTACCAGGGGGACCGGTAGTTCAAGATGCGGCCAACCGATCGGTGAATCACCTTAAACCTCAAGCTCCGGGACCACAACAGGCCCAGTCCGGTTCGGGTGAGGTAACCATTACCAACATTGAGGATGAACTTCAGGCACTTGAACAGTCACCGGAAATCACCATTGACCCAGCTTTCCAACCACAGAGTGTCCAGTCAGTCGGTCCGAGCCAATAACAAAGACAAGAATCTTTCACGATTTGCGGAACAATAGAAAGGGAGCACCATGGCCAGCACTACAAAAACCCTTTTCATCTTCACGAGAATATTTTCTAGTATATTCATTGGGATAGCATTCTTCCTTTCAGGGCTCGCTCAACTTGATGCCCAACTGAGCACTAAGTCAGGGCTCAGCAAGGAAAAACAAAAGACCCTTTTTGAGAAGACAGCAAGTCCAGATGCTACCCAGGTGGCGCAAGCGATTGCCTTGTCCCTGGCTGGAGGCGGCGATCGATCCCTCAAACCTCAGGTGCAGTTTGGGACACCCAATGCCAGGCCGGCATCGGACCCAATTATTGCAAGAAACAGTCTTAAGCTGGTGGGGGTGGCTATTACCGAATCCGAAAAACAAGGGCCGGACCAGAGCGGGCGAAGAGTTAGGGGCATGATAGCGCACAGTGATGCTTACTCACGATTCATGTACACGCATTTCAAGGCTGATTATGGGCTTGCGGGAGACACAATCGTTGTAGACAGCACAATAGTTAAACCGGTAGAGCCCGCCCGGCCCAGGGTAGCCCTGTTCTTCGTTCCGGCAAACAAGGTTCCACGAGATATCGCAAAAGCTCACCCATATACCACCGTCTTGGAATTCGTGATCAAGAACGCAGTAGATGTTCAGGGAACTAAAAAAACCGACAGGACCGTGAAGGACTATTACGTCTTTGCCTTTTTCATGGAACGTCTGGCCCCGGATGCGAAGGTCGGTCTTCTCATCAGCGACCGGCCAGACGACTTATCTGGCCATTGGAAGGGTATCACCAGATTTCAACAGGACGGCTGGCACGGGGCCTTCATTCCCGCCACCTTTGCCGTAGACAGCAGCCCAGAACGCTTCTTTAAGGTCCTTTTTGAGCCGGGAAGTTACACCCCGGAAAAGCAGCGCCAGCCAAAGGTAGTGGGGGTGTTCACAACTGCCTCCACCGTTACGCTGATTCAGCGGGCTTTGGCCCGGCGCGGTTACGATCCAGGGCCTGCAGATGGGCTCATGGGTATGCGCACCCGCCGAGCAATACGAAAGTTCCAGCAGGATCAGGGCTTGAAAGTCGATGGCGAGCCAAGCGTTGCCCTGCTTGCTGTCATAACCGGAGCAGGTCAGCTACCTGCCGGTACTAACATAGAGGTGCTGTCCGCCACTTCCAAGAAAAGCGCTGCCCCGTCCACTTCAGTGCGGAACCGGTTAGAACCCAAAATGTGGCCAAACAAAATCCAGCGGCCATAATATGAAACTATGCTATTGGATTGGAGATTTTGCTATGTACTGCTTTCTCACAAAATGCCGTTTTGCCGTGCTAGCAGTCACCGTGCTCTTCGCGTGGGGCTGTGCCGATATGGCGGGGCAGCTCGATCAGTTTGGAAAGAAGTTGAGCACGATCGGCAGGGCCGAGCCTTCCGAACCCATTGCTACATCTCTGGAGCAGATGCCCGATGATGCCGCCACCGTTACCGCGGCCATCCGAAATCGAATCATGGTGCCTCCCCGGGGCCCCCATCCGAATGCTACCTTCGCCGGTGGTGCTGGAGAGAAGATCAAGCCCCTGTGGTCCGCGGAGGATCGGTTTGTGCCTGCCGGAGTCCGGCTCTTCGTGCACCAGGTAAACGCCGATGACCCATCGGTACGGACTGCCGTGGGCCGGCTGGACTTTAAGGGTCCGTTCGGGCGGAGGGCATCGGTGCGCTATGAGGCACGCTACCGCACCGCCGGGGGCGGCGTCACCATTGATGATGCAGAGGTACAGCCCATATTCTCGGCGTTACCGGAACCCATGTTGTTTGTGGTGCCGGCCGAGGCCATACAGACCGCCATCCCCGATACGTACGGGGAGCTCTTGGCGTATGTGGGTGAGCGGTCCGTTCCGTTTAGTCACCGGCAATCCGCTCCTCCCGAAAAGAAAGAATACGTGATCGTCGTTGTGCTCCTGGATCAGATCTCACCCTCTGCAAAGCTCGAGGTCAAGATCTCCGATGAACCGGAGAGCGTTTACGGGTACAAAGACTCCACCAGATACATCGACATGAATGGCTGGCGCGTTGCCCTGCTCGCCGGTTGTTTCATCCTCTTTGACAACGGGGAGGAGCCCGATCTCTTTGTCAAGGCCGTGTTTACCCCCGGAAAAGAGGGCGGGTTCATCCGTACGCCCAAGCTGATGGGGTTGTATTGTCTCAATGAGCCCAAGGGCCAGTCGTAGGGATATGCACCTGCCATGAGATACAGAGCGGACTCAATCAGGGCTCTGTCGTAAATTCGTAGGTAGCAGTCTTGGGGTGATCCAGATCTGAAT
>JAGLUH010000271.1 GCA_023134875.1 Candidatus Zixiibacteriota bacterium | reverse complement strand
ACCCGAACTTTGTCAACTTCTTTTTGCTGTTACCACCGCGCCGGGCAATCCGAGTTATGACCCGAGGGCGATACTGAAGTTTCTGGTTTATGGGTACTCATACGGTGTCCGCAGTTCGCGCAAGCTGGAAAGAGAAGTAAATTACAATCTCTCATTCCCGCTCCAGTCGGGTCGTTCCGACATCTGGCCAGTCCATTGGCCGGGCCTCTGACAGGCTGACAGGAGGTCTCAAGTCCGACTTCAAGACGATAGCTGAGTTCAGACGGAACAACAAGAAGGCTTTGAAGAAAGTTCTCAAGCAGTGCGCCCGGTTGTGCCTCAGAATGGCGAGGATGACAACTATCCTCGGCGTCAAGGGGCTGATAGCAAAACTCGGGAAGACTTCGGCACTGGACTATGCGTGAGGTAGTAAGAGAAAACAGGCGTAAAACAAAGCAGCCGTCAATTTGATAGTGTCTATCAACAGGATGCAGAGCTTACGGTAAAAAAAACCGCCTGGTGGAAGGGAAATACGAGAGAGCAGAGTCATAAAAAGTGCGAATACTATTGCGACACAGTCTGAATGACTGGGTTCTATCGTCTATGCTTGCTTTTGGGACAACCTTGCCGCGTCTGCCCCTCCTAATTAGTGCAACTAACCGGCAGGCCAGGAGCCCTGCCGCGCTCGAACCGCTAAAGGAAACAAGACGAAAAGGTCTATTCTGCTTGACTAACTCCATTATAGTAGATATATTGCCTCTAACCATTGTTGAATAGAGATTGATACTTCTCGTTTCCGTTTTTTCGGAGGAAGGCAATCATGAAGAAAGCGACTTGTACAGCGGCCACCCTGGCCGCCGTTGTCGTCGTGAGAAAAAAAACCGGACAAAAGAAATAAAGGTTGACAAACCCGATCAAAGTGGTATAATTATAGAAATTAGTTGTAGCCGGGCACTGTTCTGCAGCGGTTGGTAGAAGCACGAGAACTTGCCCGTAAGTTATAAATACACACCATAAACCGCGAACCTCTTCGACGGGAGGAATCCATGAAGAAGATAAGACCAATCTTATCAATCTTGGTCGTGGCTCTGGTTTCAGGGTCATTGATTTTGTGGGCAAGCGAAGGTACCGCCACCGGTAGCGGACCAGCCGGCTTGTCGGCACCTGATTTCGAGGAAAGCACGTTTGATGGCGTCAGGCAGGACACGACCTGTCCGGAAGGGACAATCTTTGGGCAGCCAGTGCATGGGCCAAATTACTCCTGGTGGGCAGCCACGTCCGATCTCAATCCAGGCTATGTTGTCTATGACAACTTTGATAATGCTGATGGCACCGACGAGATCGAGTTCTGGGGCCTCCAGCTCCACTTCGATGCTGGCTGGACTAACTGCGATGAAGACCCGGTTCAATTCCATATCCACTTCTATACAGACAATGGCGGAGTCCCGGGCGTTTTGATGGCGTCCTATGGCCCCTTTTATCTCACAGGGTCCGTGGTAGGAGACTGGAGTGGCTATACGCTATACAGATACAGTACCCACCTCGATCCGGTTCCAGATCTCAGTTTTGGCCCGGGATGGGTCTCGATCGAAGGCGGACCAATGAACGATGAGGAATGCTGGTTCTTGTGGATGTCAGGCTACGGCATGGATTCGTTCGCCTGGCAGTGGAATCCTTCTGACCAGCAGCTTAACCCACTCGATTACGATCTGTCTTTCTGTCTGATCGGGCCAAGCGGGGAACCGAATGATCCGCCGGCACCCGGCATATCGAAGCATAACGTTGATGGCTTCAACCCTCACGATGGCGACCCGCGCGGGACAATTTGGCATGAATTGGCGCCGGACTTCTGCGAAATGTGGGAACTTACCAGTTGGAGGGATAACGGTGATGGCTACTTAAGCTATTGCGACACTGTCGATTTCGTGAATATGGAAACCGGCCGCAAAGTCTGGGAGCATATTGAGTGGGTGGGACCGACTCTCACGGTCTGGAGTCCACAATACCCGGAGAATACCGTCTACCTTGACCTGGTCGATCCCAGCAATCCGATGGTCGACCCGATTTACGATCCGTGGGGTACCCTCTGGCATAACATCTACCCCGGATGCTGCAGTATTCATGAGATCGTTGACTGGATGGACAACGGCAACGGCTATCTCGATTCCTGCGATTGGGTCACAATCCTAGTACATGAAAACTATGTAGAGTATCATGTCTTGGCGGTGGAGACTGATATCATCACCAGGCCGGTACCGATTCCGGATATCGATCAGTACGACCACAATATTGACGGGTACGTACCTGATATGGGCAATCCCATGGGAACCATGTGGCACGAACTCTATCCGACTTACTGCAATATCTGGTTCATGGAGTACTGGGGTGATAATGGTGACGGCATTCTCAGCGTCTGCGACACCATCCTGCTATGGCAGGTGGAACCTCCTACGGATTCCCTGATCTGGAAGCATGTCGAGTGGGTCGGCCCGACTATCGTGGCTACTGTAGAGGGGACCGGGGCCATCGTCTACTTCGATCTGCTCGATCCCGACAACCCGATGGTGGAGCCAATGCAAGATCCCATCGGCAGTTACTGGCAGAATGTCTGGCCGGGATGCTGTACCTCGTATGAACTCCTTGAGTGGTATGATAATGGCAGCGGCTATCTCGATTACTGCGACTACATCGTGCTCGCCGGCGGCCATGACACTCTCTCGTATCACGTCGAGGCATACGAGACCGATATCGCTTCAACCATTATACAGGAGTACATCTGTGGCGATGCTGATGGCAACGGCCTGGTGAACATCGCTGACGTTGTTTACCTGATCACTTATATCTTTGTTCCGAGTAGTCCTGCGCCTAACCCGATGGCATCAGGCGATGTCAACTGTGACGGGATGGTGAACATCGCGGATGTGGTTTATATGATAAGCTATATCTTCGTTGGCGGGCCAGCTCCCTGCGATCCCAATGACGATGGGAACCCAGATTGTTGAGGCGCCAGAGCCGTAGGTTAGAAACCCTATGGAGGCTGTGCCAAAGGAAAGTATAGACGGCAAAATGCGGTCATTGCGAGTCCGCCGCAGGAGGACGAAGCAATTTCAAGTGCTTGGCGATCAGTGAGTCTGAGATTGCCACGTCCGGCCAGTCAAAGGCCTGGCTCTGACTGGCAGTCGGCGGACTCGCGATGACAAAGTACACAGGTTTTCCAACAAGCCCTTAGTATACCCTCTTTCAATGCATCACAACGGCAGTTTTCTGCCCTTGTCAAAATATATTTGGTAACATAGATTGAACCAAGTGACCGGTTTTGCGTTGAATTTAATAGAGCCTCCTTTTAGGAAAAGAGGTTAAAAAACAGGAATGGACAGATACCTGATTGAAGGCGGAACACCACTGCGCGGCAAGGTAACGGCGATGCGCTCCAAGAATGCCACCCTGCCGATACTGGCCGCCACGCTCCTGGCCGAGTCAGGAAAGAGCCGAATTCGCCAGATTCCCGACTTGCGGGATATTAACACAATGTTGCAAGTGCTGGGTCATCTGGGTGCCAAGATCGAACATGACCAGCAGAACCACGAGGTCAGGATAGACGCCACCGAATTGACCGGCGAGGAGGCGCCCTACGAACTGGTGCGGCAGATGCGTGCTTCTTTTCTGGTTCTGGGCGCGTTGATCGGACGACAACAGCAGGCGAAGGTCTCCCTGCCGGGTGGTTGTTCCCTTGGCCAGCGACCGGTGGATCTTCATTTAAGAGCGCTGGCGCAACTTGGGGTGCAGATCAGAGAGGAATCGGGCTATGTCGTTGCCGAGGGGGAGGTTAAGGGTGGTTCGGTTTTCTTTGACCGTCCTACGCACACCGGTACCGAGAATATCCTGCTGGCGGCGGCGATATCTTCAGGGAAAACGAGGATTGTCAACGCCGCCTGTGATCCGGAGGTGGTCGATTTGGCTCGTTTTCTTTGCCGGATGGGCGCGCGGATCACCGGCGCCGGCACCCAGACCATAGAAGTCGAAGGAGTAAAAGAACTTGGGCCGGTCGATTACCGGCCGATGCCTGATCGTCTGGAGGTGGGTACTCTCCTCTGCATGGCGGCGGCAACCGGCGGCGAACTGGAAATTGAAGAGGCGCGGCCCGACGATCTGGGAATCGTCCTGAAGAAACTGAGAGATATGGGCTGTAATATCACCGAAAGCGACAATTCTGTTGCCATTTCCGCTGGCCAGCGACTGCACGCGACCGATTTCTTTACCTATCCCTATCCCGGTTTTCCCACCGATTTGCAGGCCTGCTTTGTGGCACTTTCCTGTCTTGCCAAAGGAACTTCACATATTCGGGAGACCATTTTTGACGACCGTTTCAGCCACTGTATGGAATTGATGCGTCTGGGCGCCAGGATAACGATCAGTGGCGATGTTGCCACTGTTGACGGTGTTGACTCCCTATCTGGTGCGGTGGTGATGGCCTCTGACATTCGCGCCGGCGCGGGACTGGTCACCGCCTGCCTGGCCGCTAACGGTACCAGCGAAGTCAGACGAATATATCACATAGAACGCGGATACGAGCATCTGCCGGAGAAGCTGCGGGCAGTCGGCGCCTCGATCCGCAAGGTTTCTTGAGGGAATGATTATTACCCGGGAGTGTGCCCGATGAATAGAAGAGTATTATCAGCGACGCTTGTCCTGATCTTGTGCTGGAGCAGTCTGGCCATACCGGATGAGTTCTTCGGCAAGAACAAGGTTCAGTACAAATCCTTCAACTGGACCTATATTCAATCCCCCAACTTCGACTTGTACTATTACGAGGGCGAGTATGAGCTGGCGAAATTCTCAGTTGCCGTGCTGGAGTCGGCGCTGGTTACGATAGAGGATCAGCTTGACTATAGGCTCAAGGGGCGGGTTCCCGTGTTCCTGTATAACTCACCCAACGATTTTCAGCAGACCAATGTCACTCCCGGCCTCCTGCCGGAGGGCGTCGGCGGATTCACCGAGTCCTTTAAGAACCGGGTGGTGCTTCCCTTCAACGGCTCCTATGAGGACCTGCGGCATGTGCTGCACCACGAATTGACCCATGCCGTTACTTTTGACTGGTTTTACGGTAAGGCATTCGGCACACTGGTTTCTCGGCAATACCTCTTTCACCTGCCGCTCTGGTTCGCGGAAGGCTACGCCGAATACTCCTCCCGTCTGGGCTGGGACTATGAGGCTGATATGGTTATGCGTGACGCCGTGATTCATGGTTACCTGATTCCTTTTGAGCGTCTGGGCGGCTACCTGGCTTACAAGGAGGGTCAGGCAGCAGTCAAGTATATCGCCGAACGCTACGGCGAGGAGAAACTTCATGAAATCCTGGCCAAGGGCAAGTCCACTTTGAGTTTGGGCAAGGCGATCAAGGCCGCGATAGGCCTGAGTGAAAAGGAGCTGTTTGAGCAGTTCTCCAAGTATCAGAAACGGATTTACTGGCCGGAACTGGCGACTCGCAAGGAACCGGGCGAAATCGCCAAGCGCCTGACTAACCATGAAAAGGATGCTTCCTACTTCAATGAAAAGCCGGCTTTCTCACCGGAAGGTGACAAGCTGGCGATTTTCTCTGATCGTTCCGATTTCACTGAGATTTATCTGATCAGCGCCATCGACGGCAAGAAGATCAACCGGCTGGTCAAAAGTGCCCGCTCCGGTGATCTGGAATCACTGCATTCCTATGTCTCTGGCATTAGCTGGTCGCCTGAGGGTGACCGACTTGCCTTTGTCGCCAAATCAAGGGGATTTGACGCGATCTTTATCTACGACATTAAGAAGGATAAAATCATCGACAAGCTCAGGCTGAAGTTCAATTCGATCTATTCGCCGGCATGGGGCAGCGATGAAAAAATCGCTTTCACCGGCGTTGAAAGCAACCAGGCTGATATCTACTTGGTCGATGTGGCTACGGCAACAGTGGCGCGGATCACGAATGACCGTTACGAACAGAAGGATATCGCCTTCTCGCCTGACGGCTCCAGGATCGCCTTTGCCTCCGACCAGCCGGTTGCTGCGGGAGACTCAGGCCAGTTTCTCTACGGCACCTATAACATATTTCTCATGGATATCGAGTCGGGCGCTATCAAGGCGGTGACCTTTCAGGAAGGTGTTTGCCGTTGGCCGCAGTGGTCTCCTGATGGCAGCAAACTCTGCTTCACATCGAACATCAACGGCATTAATAACCTCTATGTTAAGGAGCTCGATACCGACAAGCAGCCTTACCCAATTACCAATGTGCTGACCGGTATCAAGTCGCCCTCCTGGTCGCGCGACGGCAAGAAGATCGCCTTCAGTTCCTTCTTCAAGGGCGGGTACGATATCTATGTTCTCAAAGATATCAGGCCGGTAACCGACGAGGGCGCACCGTTGGCCAAAACCAAGTTCGCTCTGGGTGAACTGAGAGCCGACTACACCGGCACCATTCTCGCGGAAGATGAAAACGATTCCACCAGCAGTGAAGATATTGCAGTTGACAGCATTCTCGAAGATAGCGAGGAGTATGATGACTACGTCTTCACCCCCCCTTCACGAGAAACACCGCCGGTCCCGGGGGAGATTACCGCAGACAAGCTGGAGGAGGAGGAACCCGAGGATGACGGCCGCGATACTCTCTATGCGCCGCTGCCGGGAGGTGAATATGAGGTCAAGAAATACAAGGCGAAGTTCACTCCCGACCTGGTGTCCGGCGGTATCTCCTATGACGCTTTCTACGGCATGAGAGGGCAGACACTTATCCTCTTCAGCGATTACCTGGGCAACCACCAGTTCTTCATCTTCACCGACCTGGTGAACTCGATAAACCAGTCCAATTTTCTGGCCATCTATCTCAATAGCACGCACCGGATCGATTTCGGCGTCGGCCTGTTCTATAACAAGAACCACTTCATCGATCCCCATAATCGGCTCTTCTCCGATCGCACCTACGGGCTGATGGCGTCGGTCTGATATCCGTTCAGTATGTACCGCCGCCTGCAACTTGACCTTTCCCAGGTCTACATTGACAGAACCTACTTCGATCCGCCCTATGATGACTCCAACGATAATGTTACTACTCTCGATCTTTCTTTCATCCATGACAACGTACTCTGGGGGATGACCGGGCCGGTCAATGGCAGTCGCTGGAAACTGACCTGGGAACGTACTGTGCCGGTCACCAGCGACTCACGCAGCTACTGGGCAACGGAACTTGATTATCGCCGTTACTGGCACATCAAGGGCGCTTATCTTGTCGCTCTACGCGCCACCGGCGGTGCCTCCTTCGGCAGCGATCGGAAAACCTACTACCTGGGCGGCACCACCAACTATATCGGCTCCGCCGATGTTGGTACCGATGTCTACAGTGTTGAAGGGTTCTACTTCTCCAAGATTGTGACACCCCTGCGCGGGTATGATTATTTCGAGTTCTCCGGTTCCAAGTATGCGTTGATCAACGCCGAGTTTCGCTATCCTTTTCTTGACTACCTGGCGATGTCTTTCCCATTGCCCCTGGTGATCTCCCGGGTGAGCGGCGCGATCTTTGTTGATGTCGGTTCGGCCTGGACACGGAATTCGATGTTTAAGGGCGCCACCTCGCAGGGTGGCACGCGACTGCTGGATATCAAGTCCGGTTTCGGGATCGGCGCCCGCTTGAATCTCGGCATCTTTCTATTGAGATATGATCTGGGCTGGGGTACTGATCTGGATCGCGTCAGTAAACCGCACCATTACTTCAGTTTCGGCGCGGAATTTTGACAGGCTACCACACTCCGTAGTCTTGCAGGCTCAAAAAATGGCTCAGCCGGTAGCGCACCAGGAGCGAAGCGTCTGGCGGATTTACGTCACTTTGTCCAATCTTGACTCGAGTTCCATTCTCGTCTATCCTGTTTCTTTCACTCTCGGCCAAATGGCGCATCGGAAAAACTCATAAGGAAGATGCTGGCACGCGACCAGGTTTTGTCTTTTTCTTGATTCCTGTTGACAATGATTATTTGGTAGGCTACACTTCTATGAACAAGTGTTGTATAATATTATGTTGGGCATCATACAAAAAGAGGTTAAGAATGGCATTGACCAATGCTTATGTGCAAATTTATGGGCAGCTACTCGATTTCTTTAAGAAAATTGCAGAAGGACAAGCGCCCGAGCGATTTACACGCCAGCATCTTAAGGATCTCGGATTTAGGTCATCAAACCACCATGCTTTGATACCACTCCTCAAGGCCTTGGGCTTTCTTTCCAGTGAGGGGATACCGACCTCACGATACCATGAGTACCGGAGCACCGCGCAGTCGCGTAATGTTATGGCAGAAGCACTACGCGAGGCTTACGGAGACCTTTTTGTTATCAAAGAGAGGCCAACTGACACTGACAACGCAATTATTCAAGGCAAATTTAAGAGCACTCACAATGTAAGCGATCATGTGGCCCAACTAATGGCTAAGACCTTTTTCTCTCTTCTTTCCTTAGCTGACCTGAACGAAGTAACGCCTCCCAAACCTAAACCAAAAAAACCCTCAAAAGAGAAGGCAGAAGAAGAAAAGCCAAAGGCTGAGATATCGGAGGTACAATTACCTGTGCCACCTGGGCTTCATTACAATATCCAAATCCACTTACCCGCTACTAAAGACATAGAAGTATTCAACGCCATTTTCAAATCACTGAAGGAGCACCTCATTGGCTGATTATCACAAAGATCTTCGTGATTACTTGTTTCGGGGCTTGATGTTTGAATCCGAGGCTGACGAATTCCAGTTAGCAGGAATCCAGGTTGGTGCGGACACAAGCCAAGCAGAAGAAAGGCTTTTGTCGGAGGCTCTCGCACCCTTCAATATCCGAAGAAGGAACAACGCCTTACAGATGGCGAGGTTATACGCAGTGCTGCACTGTTTTGAGAATGAGATTCGTTGGTTTATAAGAGACACATTGGAAGATAAGGAGGGAGCAGATTGGACCGACAAGCTTCCTCCAAAGATCAAAGAATTTGCTGAGAAAAGACAAGCTCAAGCTTATAAGGATTCTTGGCTGGAGGGAGAGAAAACAGACCTCCTTGGATTTGTTGAGTTCGGACACCTTGCTCAAATAATCATTTCTAAGTGGGAGCACTTCGAGGTCATCATTCCGTCGCAGCACTGGGTCAAGCAGAAAATGGACGAACTCGAAAAAGTGAGACATTTTATAGCCCACAATCGAATGCTTCTTCCCAGTGAATTCCAGCGAATCTACATGTATATCGCTGATTGGAACAAAGTAATCGGATTGTAAGCCGGTAGTCCACCTCAGCATAGCGCCCGGTGGGTTTACATGACGACAAGTTCATCAATCGGCAATGCCACCGTGTCTTGACCATGGTAGGCTCCGTAACTCGACCGCTTCGGTAAACCATGAAACGTTCAACAAGACGCGATCCGGATTCGATCAAGAGCCTGTGAATTGCTCACGAGGAAAACCGCTTAATCAATCCAATGATGGGGCCGAGCGTAACCTCCTCCGGCGGCACCAGTACCAGATGGACATGGTCGGGCATTATAACATAACCGAGTAACCTCAGACGGTACTTATTCCGAGCGTCGTCAATTGCCTTTGCAGCCCGGTAACAAAACAGATCATTCGTTAGAATCGGTATCCGCTTATGAGTAGCAAAGGTGACGAATCTGGCCCTACCATCATAGTCGTAGTGCTTTAACCTCACCTGACAGACAATGTACGTTTACAAGGGCCGAAACGCAACCGTTCAAAGGGTGGTACAGCTTGAAATCGGACGGGGGAAGGTGTAATCAGTAAACCCACCTGGCGCTTCGCTGAGGTGGGCTACCTGTTTGGGGTGCGATCATAGTCAGCGAATGCGCAGGCTCGAAATACGAACCCACCCGCCAGTTAAGCTCTATGGAACAGTATCAGCAACCGGCGCACGGCGGCGGCCCGCCGCCGAAGATGTAGTTAATTAAATAGACAACATCGGCTATGTTAACCAGCGTGTTGCAGTCGACATCGCCAGCCAGAAGTGGGTCTGGAGGTGGCCCGCCGCCGAAAATGTAATTTATCAGATAGACAACATCGGCGATATTAACCAAGTCATCGCCGTCGGCATCACCGCACAGGTATATCGTGAGTGAGTCCGTGATCGGTTCCGACCAGGCGTTCTCATTGTCCTGCACTCTAAAGGATGTATTGTGTACTCCCCGTGATAGAGTTGAGGTAGAGAACGTAGAGTCACTGCTCAAGACACCATCCAGACTCGATTGCCACTCGTAACCCGCGATAGTGCCATCGCTGTCGATGCCATGACCGAGGAACACGACCATCTGCGATTCATAAGCGGGATTGGGGCTGATGTTGTCCAGGAACGCCGTTGGCAGGTTGTTGCCGCCAATAGCCAGCGAGTTGAATGTGTAGATAACACCGTCGGATCCGAAGGTAACGCAGGCGATATTAGGCAGGCCATCGCCGGAGATATCGCCAATTTTCAAGTCTATAACATCGTCGGCGGTACTGTAACTCCACTCCTCCGCGCCGTCCGTGCGATCCAGGACATAGACAATTTGATCGTCAGAGCCGGCGACTACCTCATCTTCGCCATCGTTGTCGACGTCGTAAACCATCACACAATTTACCTCGCCGCCGACCGGATGAGTCCAGAGCGTGTCGCCATTTTCTCCTGAGAGAGCCCAGACCACCTTGTCGGTCGAGTTGCCGGGAATAACCAGATCGGGATACTTGTCGCCGTTGAGATCACCGTGCGCCATGCTGTGAGTATTCGAGGCGCTGGCAATCGGTTTGCTCCAGAGCTGGAGATGAGTGGAACCGTCGATCATGATGATCTGCTTCGGGCTGTAGGGCGTAATCGCCGCAGCGACATCAAGAACGCCATCATTGTTGGCATCAAAGGCTTCGACATGTTCCACCGCATCCGGAGCCAGGAATTCCCAGAGGAGGGAACCATCGGCGCCATTGATTACGACCACCTTTTCGCCGCTGGCGCCGCTGCCCACACCGGCAACGATATCGAGCGAGCCGACAGCATTCATCTGCGCCAGTTTTATATCGGTCGCCTGAGCGCCGAGATGATACGTCCAGAGAGTGTCGCCCATGGGGCCGTTCAAGGCATAGACATGGCTGTCATCGCAACCGGCGATAACATCAACAGCACCGTCCCCGTTGAGATCAGTCGCCTGCAGGCACTTGCGGTAAATCTGGTTGCCGGTAGGATAAGTCCACATCACGGAACCATTGGCGCCATTGAGAGCC
Source organism: Candidatus Zixiibacteriota bacterium (assembly GCA_023134875.1). Classification (GTDB taxonomy): domain Bacteria; phylum Zixibacteria; class MSB-5A5; order CAIYYT01; family CAIYYT01; genus JAGLUH01. The sequence continues at coordinate 3,899 of JAGLUH010000271.1, read as the reverse complement.
GTTACTCGATCATCATTACCGGCGACAGCGACATCAACCTGGCCGTTGTTGTCAAAATCACCCGCCGTAACGGCATAGAGGTTCTCCGTACCGGTCCAGGTCCACAATTCGCTGCCGTCCTGGCCATCACGCGCCCAGGCTCCGTCACCGAGGGAATTGACTGCCACCACATCCATAAACGCGTCGCCGTTCAGGTCGGCGACCACCAGCGCGTTGCCATATTCGCCGAACTGATATTCCCACCATACCGGCGAATCGACTGTTTTGAGCGCCCACACCGACTTGCCGGGATTGCTGCCGCTCATCTCGGCGCCGCCGCCGGCAATAACATCGAGAACCCCGTCATTATCGCAATCAGCAGCGTCGACGGCGGAGATGGTGCCCGCCACTGAGTAGTACCAGTATTTCTTGCCGGTGGTGGCGTGAAGCACCTGTACCCGGTCATAAGTAGCCGCAATTAAGTTTTCTTCACCGTCACCGTTCACGTCGCCGAAACCGAAATCGCGCGGGTAGCCGTTCAGCGGTTCCGAAGTCCACATCGGCGCAGCGACATCGCCGTCGAAAGCGTGAACATAGTAGGTGCCGATATAGGTACCCACCACCAGGTCGAGATCGGTATCCTTGTCGATATCATAAGCGCCCAGAATCACGTCACCGTTGGTGTGCTGCATATAGCCCAGATCGTAGCTCCATTCCAAGTCGCCGTTGGCGGCGGTCCTGACAAAGAATTCCGCATGGTCGTCGGCAAAGGCGGCGCCGAAGATCGCCTCCAGTTGACCATCATCGTCGATATCGGTCATGATCACTTTGAGCACGCAGTAGGTAACAGTATCGACCCAGACGGGTTCGCCGTCGGTACCATCCAGAACACCGTAGAAATTGTCCCAGCCGGCCAGGTACTCGTGTGCAAAGGCAACATCGTCGATGTTGTCGCCGTTGACGTCACCAGTGGCGACGGAACTAATCCAGAGACTGCCGATCAGTTCCCGCCAGAGCTGGGTGCCGGTTTCGCCGTCGATGGCGTATACATAGTCATCGAACGAGCCCGCCGCCACATCGAGATAGAGGTCACCGTCAAAATCGCCTATCGCGACACATTGAATTGTTGCGCCAATGTAGAAGGCCCACAGTTGGCTGCCGTCGACACCGTTGATCGCATGGACGTATCCATCCGGCGTCTGGGTTGAATAGTAGGCGGCCCCGGCGATGACATCGGCAACACCGTCACCGTTGATATCGCCGATTGTCATTGAGCGGACGCCATCCTGGAGCAGATAAGTCCAGAGCGTATCGCCGTCCACGCCGTTGATGGCAATCACCCGTGAGGGATCGCCGTAGTTGTCCGAACTATACTCACCGGCAATTACGTCATCGACTAAATCGCCGTTCAGGTCCGCCACTTCAACATGCTTGACATGGAGGTCGGAATCGTAGATCCAGATCGGTGCGCCGGAAGCGCCGCGCGCCGCCTGGTCGAACTGTAACGCCGAAGCAGCCGGCACGACAGCAAACAGCAGGAACAGGGCTGCCACACATACCGACACCACAACGTCACCCGATGATAGGCCACGTTTTCTCATGGTTTTTCCTCTCCGAAAAAGGAAGTACTCAGTTGTATTACCTATTCTTAATTATAGCATATCCGCCTTGAATTGCAAGCGATTTCTGCTGCGCGGGTCTATCTGTGTAGCGTGTGGCCGTAGCCGTAGGTCAAAAAGCCTGCTTACTCTCTTCACTTACTTTTTTTCACGCTTCGCGTGAGTGTCGAAAGTACAAGACGTTCGACCCACGAACATGTTCAAAAACCGGTATCATAGGTTCTTGAGATTATTCGGCAAAGTTGACGGCAGGTTAGGGGGTGCTCAGTGAACTGGTTGTTTCTCTTCGCCGAAACTTGCCACCAAGCGGGAAAAACGTGTGATCTCTTCAGGGAAGGAGGCGGTTTCGACACTGATTCTCGACTCAACCGGTAATTCAAGCTGCCCCCTGAGGAAATCGAGGGCAAAGGAGCGGATACGTTCGGTGGCTTTCTCCATGCCGGCGCGGGGGGTCTCCACCAGCAGCAGCGCGACTCGACCCTGATCGATACGAGCGACCACATCGCAGGAACGTACTGTTTCACCAATACCTTGCTTGATTTCCCGGCAAACGGAATCGAGATCGATCTTTTCCATCTCGCTGCGTCCAACTATCTCTTTGATAAAGGCGCCGATATCGACCACCACGAGCGAGAGAAAAAGGCAGTATCGTTCCGCCCGCTTGATTTCCTGACGGGCGCGAATGAGAAAGCTCTGGTGTGAATCGCTTGGCAAATCAGTCTTCCTTGTTATGACCTTATCGACAGACACACAATCTTGAAACTTGATGTGCGTCAGCCTACGCAGTGGAGAAAAGCAACTTCGGTGCCATTTTATCCCCCTGATTTGACCGCTACCGGCCTCGAAAGAGAAAGCTCCGCATCGCTTTTAGGCACAGGATCATGGGGAAACCAGTTTTATGAGTGGAAATGCTTGACGCCCTTTTTATTTATATTGGGCAAGCAGAAATCGACAGGTGCGGCTCTACTTATGCAAAGCTATTCACTAATACTGCAACGGCTTACAATGGTTAGGGCCGCTATTTCATCTCGTTGATCTTGTATTCTTTTATCTTATAGAGGAGGGAACGATAGGATATTTCCAGCATTTCGGAGGCTTTGCGTCGATTCCAGTTGGTTCGGGTCAACACCTCAGCGATCAACCGCTTCTCTTCCTCCTGTACCGTCTGCGAGACCAGTTTCTTAAGAGAAAATCCAGCAGGTTGCGTTGCCACCGCAGCGCCTGGCCTCGCTCCCGACAGCACCGCTGCGGCAATCGGTGCCGGCTGCGTCTGCCCAACCAGCATTGCCGGAGAACTCCTGAGCATGTCGACAATGATGCTTTCATCCTGTCGCACCACGATTTGCTTAATCAGATTTTCCAGTTGCCTTATATTCCCCGGCCAGGAGTACTCGACCATTTCTTTCATGTTATCCGGACTGATCGCATCAGAATTACGCTTGTACATCTTGTTGTACTTGCCGAGAAAATGGTCGACCAGCAGGGGCACATCGTCAGGACGTTCCCGCAGTGGCGGCAGAGGTATGGTGATCTCATTGAGCCGATAGAAAAGATCATCCCGGAAAGCGCGATCGGCAATAGCCTGCTCCAATTCCTTGTTGGTGGCACAGATAATACGGACATCGACTTTAATATTGCCGACACCCCCTACTCTCACAAACTCATGCTGCTCAAGTACCTGCAACAACTTCGCCTGCAATTCGATCGACATATCGCCGATTTCATCCAGGAAAATCGTACCCTTGTTGGCTACCTCGAACCGTCCCGGCTTATTCTTGTGCGCACCGGTAAAAGCGCCCTTGTCATAACCGAATAACTCAGCTTCCAGCAATTCCCGTGGTATGGCGGCACAGTTGACCTTGATAAAAGGGCTGGCGTGCCGGGAGGAGAGGTTGTGAAGCAACCGCGCGACAATCTCCTTGCCTGTGCCCGACTCACCTCGGATCAGCACAGTTAATTCACTGTCAGCAACTTGCTCAATCAGGTTTTTGATTTCCTGCATCTGCGGCGAATCACCGACAAAACTCTCATGGTGGCTCTTGGCCTTAAGTTCACCCTTGAGATAGTCAACTTCACGCTCCAGTCGCCGGCGCTTGAGCACATTCGCCAGGTGGATACCCACCTCGCACACATCAAATGGCTTGGTGATAAACTCCGCCGCGCCCAACTTGATGGCATCGACGACATTCTGGGTCTGGCCATGCCCTGAGAGCATGATGACATCAGAGGGAAGGTCAGATTTCTTCAGTTTTGCCAGAACATCCAGCCCGTTCATGCCGGGCATCTTGATATCGAGCAGGA
>JAGLUH010000270.1 GCA_023134875.1 Candidatus Zixiibacteriota bacterium | reverse complement strand
ACGTAGCTGCCCACTGCAAGGTCGGTGAAGACAAACTCACCCTTTTCATCTGTCGCCGCATATATCAAAGTCCCCAGGGCATGAACGGTAACCCGGCTGATTGGCTGCTTAGTAAGCCGGTCTATGACTTTACCAACAACCGAGGAATTCGCCTCTGCCAGGGCGGGTGATATGAGCAGACAGGCGAGAACGAGAATCGATGATGTGAACGTTGCCAAGATTTTCACGTGGTATATCCTCAGAGTGCGGAAAACCTAATAAAAGCCACCGGGAACATCGTCACAAACCCTTGCCGGGGCAAGTTGTGTTGCGGTTGATTGAGACTTCTTTTGGCGGATGAATAGTAAGCAGGAATCAGACCGGGACAGTGTCCTGTCTGCTACCGTCGAGCACTTCCCGCACCGGTCGGGAGAGGGACTTAAGAGTGAGCGGTTTCTTAACGAAAGCGTCAACTCCCGACTGCAGGGCCTGTGTAATCCTGTCGTTTTGGGAATAGCCGGAAATGATGACAGCCTTCTGCATCGGATTAATCTTCAGGGCTTGCTGGTAAACCTCGGTGCCATCCATACCGGGCATAACCAGATCCACTATCAGAAGATCAGGCCGACGGCGGCGCAGATAGGCGATGGCTTCCTGGCCGTTTTTCACTGTTACCGTCTCATAACCGAGGTTCTCCAGCAGATGTTTAATAATCTGCCTTTGCGTTTCATCGTCGTCAACCACCAGGATACTCTCATCGCCGCCCACCATGCCGATATCGACAGCAACCTTAACCTGTTCGCGGCTGATGGGGAAATAGAGATAGAACGATGTTCCTTTACCGGGGATACTGCCAACATCGAGGTAGCCGTTGTGATCCTCCATTACCGCATGGACAACACAGAGTCCTAACCCCGATCCCCTCTTGTCACCACATCTTTTGGTTGTGAAGTACGGATCGAAAATTTTGGGCAGAACATCTGCGGGAATGCCGCTGCCGGTGTCGCTGACAGTGACCTTGACATATTCATCCCGGGGAATCCTCTCCAGGCTCTTGGTGATACCGACGACATAGAAGTTTTCGGTTCTAATAGTCAGCTTCCCCCGGTCATCCATCGCATCACGGGCATTATTAACAAGATTGCTGATTACCCGCAGCAGTTGCGCCCCGCCACCACTGATATTCATCAGGTCGGCGGCGAAACTTTTCTCAATGGTTAAATCCGCGGGGATCGGGCTGATCCGGTCAAGCACCTGGTTGACTATGTCATTCAAGTTCAGCGGTTCCAGTTCGTAGTGGCCGCGCCGGCCCAGGGTCAGGAGCTGGTCGTTGATCTCCGCCATTTGGCTGGCCGCCCTTTCCATATCATCAAGACACTTCAGAGCGGTATGGTCATCCGCAAGCTGGCTTCGCAACATGTCCGGGTAGGCGATCAGCGGCGTCAGCAGGTTGTTAAAATCGTGAGCCACCTGCGCGGCGACCCGACCCGCGGTTTCCAGACGTTCCGCACGCACCGCCAGCTCCTGCAAACGCCTGATCTCGGTGACATCGATCACGGCATTGAAGGCGCCGCGGTAGTTGTGTTCCTCGTCGAAACAGGGAGAAACCGAAACCAGAATTGTTTTCTTCTTGCCCCGCGCTGTGGTAATTTCCAACTCATACCGGTAACTCGGTCCTTTCTTGCCACTACCCGATTTCGCCAACGTTGATCCCGGTCGGCATTCAGGAAGACAATCCAGCAGGCTCCTGTCAATCAGGTCATCGCCGCAGTCCAAGTCCAGAATATCAGTGAAGGCGGAGTTGTAATAGACGATTCGTTCCTTCTCATCAACCAGGCTGATTCCCTCCATCACAGAGCCGAGCAACTGCTGGTAGCGATTCTCCGATTCCTGCAACGCCTTTTCCGTCCAGCGACGTTCAGTGATATGGTTCCATTCGCGCAGGGCGTGCTCGACAATATGCGGCAGATCAGCCAGCGTCTTGGCTGACTTGAGCACGTAATCGAGCACTCCCGCCTTAATCGCCTCCGCCGTCAATAGCTCACTACCTCGGTTGATCATTACTACCACGGGGAAGCGGTGCATCAGCCAGCCAGCGCCCAGAGACGTCAGCGCTTCTTCAGTAAGCAAGTCGAGATCGATAATCACCAGGTCCGGCGGCGATTTCTCCAATTGTATCCTTGCTTCCTCCAGGTTACCGACGCTCATGAGAGTAAATCGATCGGTATCGTAGGAGAAGACCTGTGTTACCAGCGCGGCGTATGCCTCATCGCTTTCAATCAGTAATATCTGGATGCTTTTCTTTTTCATAGTCCCCTCTTTGATTGCGTCCTCAGAAACCTTGCCCGACGCTTTCGTTGTAGGCGGCAGACGTCCAGAGACTGTCCCCAAAGTCGTGTCATTGCGAGGAACCCCGCGAAGCGGGATGACGTGGCAATCTCAGGCTCATTGATCGCCAAACACTTGAGATTGCTTCGTCCACTTTGGCGGACTCGCAATGACTGGGTTTCACTGTCCGTACTTCCTTTTGGGACAGCCTCTCCACAAGTCCCACGCTTTTCCCACTCCGGAGGGTGGGGTACCTGTGGCTCACCATTTATGGTGAGGAAAAAGCCCTACCGCATACGATGTGCCTGCCCTTTCTTGTACCTTCTAAATCATCTCAAATGACCTGGCGTTTGCACGTAACCAGGCTAACATGATATAGCGGAACCCCCCGCCTTTTTCACATTTATCGGCAAAGGCGCTGGAAAATAAACCGTATAGTTTCCACAGGTTTCACCTGCGGCTATTCTTGTTGATCCCCTGCGCGGATTGTAAGAACCGGCAGGCGAGGAGAGGTTGGCCCAAAACGCCGTAATCGCTGTTGCGCTGGGCCTCGCCCGCCATCAGGGCGACTGTTATACCTTGTCTTCAATGCTGATCTCCATGACGATTTCTCCATCACCAATCTGAAACACCGCCTCCCTCCAGCGTTCCGCCTTCATGTCGGTGGCTTCACAATCGCAGTCGGTGCGCATCTCGCCGACCATCCCGCTTCACCTGTCAGGCTCGATTTTTTATCTTTACAAGTTAGCAGAGTTCTGCTATCGATAGATTGAATGCGATTGGCTTGACGCCGCCGGAAAAGTTGTAAATCAGATTACCTGAGGAGGGTTGCCATGCCCGCCAGGATATTGACCGCTTTCGTGTTGCTATCACTTGCCGCCATGCTCTGGTGCGGCTGCACCGAAGAGGGTGAGCCCGACATCATAATCAACCCACCTGCCGATGAGTCCTCGGCGCAGTTCAAGAACGTACAAGCAGCGTTGCAGCCGCCGTCGCAGGTACAGTTTACCTTTAGAATTACCGATGCTGAGAATCATGCGGTAATAATCGAACCGGCACAACTTGATTCCTCCTTTCGCATCTTCGAGAACGACGAGGAGATCGACTACTCCGAGACTTCCTATTTCGTCAGCACCGCCGCCAGCCTGCAACTCGATATGGTGGTGCTCCTTGATTTCACCAACAGCATGGTTACCTGGGAGCAGGAGGGAATCAGCGCTGTTGATCTGATGGTCGACTGGACACGCGAGCTGATCGACCAGTTAGCCCTTGGTCACCGGATGGCGATCATGGAATACCACGACCGTAACGTCGACGCCGCACTGATTTCTCCCTTCAGCGCCGATCAGCAATCGCTCAATGATGCCCTTGATGAATTCCTGAATCAGGATATCGATCACGGCTCCTCGCGGAGTTGGGATGCTCTCTACAGCGCGGTGCAGTTGTTTGAAGGTGATGTTGATGACAACCGTCAGCGACTGGTCATATTCATCACCGACGGCAAAGAGACATCATCAGAGATAAATCCAAGTGAAATCATCAGCGTCGCCCAGGAGTGGTGTGCCGGTATCTTCGCTATCGGTGTCGGCGATGTCGCCAATGAAGCGACTCTGCAGGCGGTGGCCGAACAGACCGAGGGAAGCTACTACCAGGCCGCCGATATCGCCACCTTTACCGAGAAGCTGGAAGAAATCAAGCGCGATCTGGGAGGACAATATCGGCTCAGTTATATCTCCCTGAGAAGCTTCGGGAGCTACAATGTCAGGGTGGAGTTTGAGTACCTGCAATATCACAGTTCTTTCGAGCAGGAGCTTGACTTGGGGTCGGTCTACGGCGATGATCGCGTAGGTGTAATCACCTTTGACAATCCGGTCGTAGTCAATCAGCATCTCAAACTGGTGGTGCGAGCGCAGCATGTACCCCGCAATATCAGCCGTTTCCGTTTTAAGCTGGACGTCGGCAAACCCTATGCGATTTCATTACCAGAGGCGGCGGCGGGAGGATTGTGCGGGGGCTGGGAGCTTTCCGGTGCTGATATAAACGGCTGGCACGAAGTTAGTTCACCGGAGCCGTTACCCTTCGGCGCCTTCGGCGTTCTCTGGCAGATCGATATTGCCAATATCGTCGAGGAGGATATCTACTTCGAGTACACTCTCGATACAACCATCTACTCCGGCGGCAAGACCTTTGACTATCCGCACTACATAGTAATCGGCGATCCGTTGTTCAAGGTATTCGATTTCGAGGAGGGGGATATCCCGCCACTCTTCGCCAATCAATCAGCGGTACCCTGGGTGATCGACAGCAGCAATCCCTACAGCGGCAACTACGCGATCACCTGCGGCGACTTCACCGCCGCGGGCGCATCGAACATCAGCCTTAGGCTCGATGTCGGTTTTGCCGACACTCTTTCCTTTTACGTGGCCATCGACAACCAATCCGGCAGTGGCGATGCCGGCGTTTTCGAGTTCTATGTTGACAACCAATTGACCCTTACGCATCAGGGTAAAGTTGCCTGGATCAGGGTTATTCAAGCGGTAACACCGGGAACTCACAGCTTCGCCTGGCGGTTTGTGGTCGCTGAAGCTGATCTCAGCGTCAATCCGCAAGTTTGGGTTGATGATATCGTGTTCAAGTAGGCAGATGAGCATGGCAGGATAAGCCTGCCGGTATCCTGGCCGCCGGGTATAATGGCTTCCTTCAAGGGCCGCGACTAGGTTCAACCATGACGTTGAATCACCAGCGCCATTCCCTCGATCTCAAGCCTGACCCCCTCTGAGGTAAACCTGTTCCGGAGCGGCCGGCTTAAACCGAATTCAACTTCAGTCCGTTCCAGTTCCCATCTGGCGCCGCTGATTGTCAGAATGATTCTGGACGAGAGAGGCAACACCGAAAACAGATCACCTGGCGCCCCTTGCAGGGTCAGTTTATCATCCTCGATCAGATAGATATGCTGCCGGTGATCGACTAAGCGGATGTTTATCGGGTTTCCCGTTTCCCTGGCGTGGCGGGTCGCCAGTGCGAGGTTAAAGATGTTGGCGAGCATCTGGTCGGTTTCAAAGTTGGTGTCGATCGCGCCGTAGATATCGATATCCTTGTAACCCTGCTCCAGCAGATAACAGAGCGCGATCTCGCCGTCAGTTTGATCCTTTTCGCTCGGATAGTACCGTCGGTCAATATCGGCGAAAGCACTGAGTAAATCGGCATCGACCGAATCGAAATCACCGATAATCAGGTCGGGTTTTCGCTGTAATCGGTGAAAGAGCCTGAGTGCTCCGTCTACCGCGACAATGGTTGCAACACCGCTTGCCTGATCGATCCTTTCCAGATAGAACGGTAATTGTTCTTCCGGATAGCTGCCGTTCAGGAACACTGCTGCTTTCTTTGTCGGGTTCTTAGCCATCGTCTCCTAAGGTTATGAAGTACTACCATTATGAGTTATACCTAGCAAAACCGTCTAAGACAAGGAGAAAATCTGATTGGCAAGACTACTTTGACACTGCCGGTGATAAATCAATACTCCGACTGGGTCGTCGTCGATTTATTCAACCCATAATTCCCTTATATTGAGAAAAAAAAGACCGCCCTTTTCAGGGCGGTCTTTCTTAGCCGTAGGTAGTCAGTCTCAGTAGAGCGGTGGACCGCAGGCAGCCAGCCACTGCTGGCAAGTGCAAGGCGCCGGGCCGCCACCGAAGATGAAGTTGATCAGGTAGACGACGTCAGAGATGTTAACCATACAGTTACAGTCAGCATCGCCGGAACAGGTAGCGTACGGCGTCGGCGGTGGGCTGCCAGGAAGAAAGATGAAGCTGATCAGATAAACGACATCGGCGATGTTAATAATGCCGTTGCCGTCAGCATCACCTGGTATGCAGTCACATTTCTGCTTATTGTAGGAGAGAGCCGAGATGTGAACCTCAGAGGGGTATCCACTCTGTATCCCTACGAAGGTTATGCTGTTGATGGGCTTGGTGTTATCCGGATACAGGGCATACCAATGCCAGAACTCCGAGTGATAGTCGGTGGAGTAGGGAACGGGAAGGTCATTATAAAAGGGACCGCAGCCGAAAACTTCATTGCAATAGATCGTATAAGGCCCCCAGAAAATGGGATTTGCGCGTTCCCCCGGATGGATATTGGCAAAGGTCACAGTATCTACTGTACCATCATTGTAGTTGATCCGCACCTCTAACGGCTGGTCAGGACTACAATAGCCGGCCCCGTCACAATTTGCCAGAAAGACCATGGTTTCCGCAGTGTCGTTGATGGCTATCGTTTTAGTCTCACCCGAGGATATTTGGATCACATTTACATCAGTTGCCTCATCTATGAGATTCGCCGGCGGAACTGCCACAAAGAGGGAACAGGGTTTAAAGTTTCTGTCAGGAACGGCAACTATGGGATTACTGGGAATGAGCACATTATGAGGTCCATAGAGAGTGGCCAGGTGAACTCCCGGGACGAGCCAGGCTCGGGGATAATTAGGAGGCATGCCTGGAGCCAGGGAATCAGAGGGGAAATAAAAGTACCTGCTGTGAGAGGGGGACCAAATTCCGATAAACCCTGGCGGGGCTAAGCCGGCGTAGGAGGAGATTGCACCCCAATCGAAATAGGGTGTTAAATCGACCGAATTGTCTATGGATTCGCCCCATTCAAGTGGCAGCGGTCTAGTGTAGGAGAGAGCCGAGATGTGAATCTCAGAGGGGTGTTCACTTTGTATCCCTACGAAAGCTATGCTGTTGAGCAGCTTAGTGTTATCCGGGTACAGGGTATACCAGTGCCAGAACTCCGAGTGCGAGTCGGTAGAGTAGGGAGGGGGAAAGTCAGTATAAAAGGGACCACAGCCGAAAACTTCATTGCCGTAACAGATGATGTTGGGGTCGGAAACATAAGTTGAGCGTTCCCCTGGATGGATATTGTCGAAGACCACAGTATCTGCTGTACCATCCTGATAGTTGATCCGTACCTCTAACGGCTGATCAGGACTACAATAGGCGGCCCCGTCACAATTTGCCAGAAAGACCATGGTTTCCACCGTGTCGTTGAGGGGTATCGTTTTAGTCTCACTTGTGGATATTTGGATCACATTCGAATCAGTGGCCTGATCTATGAGATTCGCCGGCGGAATCTCCACGAGGAGGGAACAAGGTTTGGAATATCTGTCAGGAACAACAACCATAGGATTACCGGGGATGAACACACTGTCAGGTCCATAGAAAGTGGCCAGGTGAACTCCCGGGATGAGCCACGCCCTGGGACTATTACCCGCGGGGTCTGGAGCGGAGGAATCCGAGGGGAAAAAGAAGTTCATGCTGTGAGAGGGGGACCAAATTCCCATATACCCCGGCGGAGCTAAGCCGGCGTAGGAGGAGATCGCACCCCAATCGAAATAGGGTGTCAAATCGACTGTGTTACCGACAGTCTGCCCCATTATCTCAGTATCGCTCAATGCTTTCTTGTAGATACAGACCCCATCGATAACTCCGAGGAATGGCAGATATCCCCCATAGCCGTAGGGTCGTTCGCCAATCCCAAGATCATTGGTTGTTGAAGCTGGTGGGAAGGCCCATGCCACTTCCCTTTCTAGTTGCCCGTCAACATAGACCTTAATATGACTGCCATCCCATACGCCAGCGACATGATGCCAGGTATCGTCCCTCAGTTCAGATGTTCCTACGCAGCCGTCGTGGTGTCCGTCAGGACCAGAGTAGATTGAAAGTCTGAGTCTTCCCGAACTGACATATAGCGTAAATCCGTAGGAAGGAATTGTCGCACCGCCACGAAACTTGTCAACAATTGCCAGGTAGTTGTCTGTTCCAGTTGCTTTTATCCAGGCGGTGATGGTCAACTCGCCGGTGATATCCAGGCTGGAAGAGTGTGGTACGAGCACACGGTCACCGTCATGCCATTGTCCCCCGCCGTGAAAGTACAGAGCACCCCCAGAGACGCCATTTGTCCAGCTTACTCCTCTGATTGTTCCATCGTTATTGTTACACGTTTCATCGTAAGCCGTGCTTCCACTTCCTTCATCAAACTGCCAATAAGCGGCTAATCCCATTGTCGGAATAGCCGTGCTGGCAACACCATTGCCCGAAGTCGTTGAAAGACTCACGGTTTTGGCCAGGGCATCTGCCGTCGGCCCGGCAAACGCCACCAACGCCAGAGCCAACGAAATGTAAGCTACTTTTCTCATTGCCTCCTCCTTGCTGAGGTGCATGTTATTAGTGATACTTTGTTTGCGATGTTGAAACCTAAGATGTCGTATCTTCAAAAAGTTCCCTCTGAATTGAAAGAAGTCCATTTAAGCAGCTCCTTGTTTCTAGTTAAGGATCAACTATCTTCCAACGTCTTTTCGTTGTGTGTCGGACAGATTGACGTCGTTTTTCTTGACAGTTCACCGCTGCCAGGCGGCGCACGCACGTATATTCAAACACAAACTGCCAGATACGCTCCGTAACAAAGTAAGGAGAGTAAGGTTGGGAGAAACTCGCCCTGGATGACAATCTCACCCCACTCCACCGACCCAACGAGAATCAACAAGATAAGGCTCCGGAGTGGCTGATTATCCCTCCACAAACCGGACAAAAGAGACTATGTCGATACTATATTATGCACCTAAGCAGCAGAATTGTCAAGGGTTTTTTTCGTTGGACTTTCCTCAAAAACTATCACGGGTTGAAGAGGGATAGCGCTGCGCCCTTGTAGGTTACAAGTCCCGCGCTTTCGACATTCACGCGGGAGCGTGAAAAGAGCAGGTCGAAACCGTAGAGGTTCCGACCTGCGAACTTACGTCATCTCATTGGTGGGCCGCAAATAGACAGCCACTCCTCGCAGGTGCACGGCGCGGGGCCACCTCCGAAGATGAAGCTGATCAGGAACACAACATCGGCGATATTAACCATGCAGTTACAGTCGGCATCGCCGGAACAGATGGCGTATGGTACCGGCCCAGGGCCGCCACCGAAAATAAAATTGATCAGATAGACGACATCGGCAATATTGATCATAGCATTGCCGTCGGCATCGCCCGGAATACAGTCACACTCTTGAACGGCAAACTCCTGCCAGTACCCCTGATTCAGGCCGTAGTTGGTCGAGCTACCTGTCCCAACGGCTGTTTGTCCTGCCGTTCCCATCAGTTGGTAGTTGGTGGAACTGCCATCAGTACCGCCGGAGGAGATCACCTGCCAGTCGATCGTTTCACCAAACCTGCCGGGTTGTGTGGCTTCAGTTTCTGTGCCTGGTTTGCCTGAATTGCCGGCATTGTCTGCGGCAATGGTCAGGCTGCCAATGAGCAGCATGGCCACCAATCCCAGTTTCGTCGCTGTGAATAGAGTTCTCATTTCACATTACTCCTTCCACTACTGCGGTTACTGGTTATTGACCAATTGCTGCAGGAGCGCTTCAATCTTGGCAAGTCTGTTACGCAGCTCATCATTCTCAGTTTTCAGTTCTTTCATGGCTTCCACCAACAACGGTGTCAGGCGGCTGTAGTCGACCGACATGTAGCCGTCGTTGTCTGTCATGACCACACCCGGCAGCAGGTCTTTGATCTCCTGGGCGATGAATCCGAGGTGAGTCTGGTCGTCGAACTTCTGATCCGGGTATTCGCCCTGCTTCCAATTGTACGTGACACCGCGAAGCTGCAACACAGTCTCCAAAGCTGCCCCGATAGTTTCGATATCCTTCTTGTAGCGAACATCAGAACACGCGCCTATAGTACCGGTATAGCAAATATCACCAACGACGTGAAGTTCTTCTGAAGGCGAGTTTGTGCCGATGCCGACGCCACCATTGGCGCGAATGAGGAACTGGTCACTCGCAGTGGAGGTGAAGTCAGCATCGGTGTGGTCGGCCCAGACAAAAGCGCCGTCATGCACGGCTTTGGCCCGTCTACCGGCTGCAAATGTATAGGCACTGTCGGCGTAGTTAAGATGACCGCCGGGAACGGTACTACATGAACCATTGGCTCGATTACTGTAACCGCCGCTGACAGTGCTCCAGTAGCTTCTGGCATGGTTGCCATTCCCGCCGCCGACCGTGCTGAACTCACCCGTTGCCTGGTTGCTGCTCCCGCCGCCGACAGTGCTGAAGCTATTGGTTGCCCCGTTGCTATCCCCGCCGCCGACAGTGCTGCTACTGCCGCTGGCAACGTTCATCTGACCACCACCGATGACCGCGTCATGGCCGCTGGCAGTGTTGAACTGCCCGCCACCGACAGTGCTGCCATACTCAGCTGCAGTGTTTAGCCGGCCGCCGGAGATCGTAGCGAAGTAATCGCTGGCCCGATTCCCGGCACCACCACCCACGGTCGAATTATCTCCGGGCGCGGCGTTTGAGTCAGCTTCGGCAGCGCCTCCACCACCAGCTATCACAGAGTAGTCACCGTAGGCTTTGTTGTAACTGCCTGCCACGAAGGCGTCTACTCCTGTATTGGTGTTGTTGGGACCAATGGTTGCCTTACCGGTAGTCACCAGATTCTCATCGTCGAAATCAATCATTCCGCCAGATGCGGTGATCTTGTCAGTGCTGCCGTCAATTACTATCGAATTTCCGCTTTGAATCGTTCCGCTGGCTTTGATATTGCCCGACACTTCGAGTTTCTCTGTGGGTGTGGCGGTGCCTATACCAACCGAGTCGGTCGCAGTCTCAAGCCTCAAGACGTCGCCGTCATCAACCCAGCCGCCGCCGCTGCCGGTTTCATCATCGGCGGCAATCCAATTCGAGCCACTCCACTTCATCACCTGATCTAACGCTGCGCCGTTCTGGCCGATATCGGTAAAGTCTACGGCACCATCGGTGATGGCATCCGCAGAGTCCGCAAAACCTGCTTGATCCGCGTAACGAGCATCGGCAGTGTCAACAAAGGCGTCGACCCAACCACTGTCAATGTAGATAGTTACATCACCGGTTGTGCCACCACCAGTCAAGCCATTGCCAGCATTAACTGCTGTAATATCACCGCCACCGCCGGTCTCGTCATTAGCCGGCGCCCAGGCAGAACCGTTCCATTTCATCACCTGGTTTTCTGAGGCTCCATTATTACCGATATCGCCAAACTGAATGGTGCCATCCTCGATTTCGGTGGAGCCGACACAGCCAACACAGGAAATATCCTGCGAGATGATGGCTATCGCCGCAGTATCAGAGTGCAGGGCGTAGTAAGCATACGGAACAGAGATTAACTTCGTGCGCGGTGTAATCTCTGGGTCGACTCCTACAGTTATTCCCAGATAACGGACAGTGTCCAAAAAGACCGTGTCCGGGATGGGTGGCATCGGCGAAGCCCCCAATTGCTTGCTGAAAAGGCCACCTGTTACGGTCACGTTTTGGAAGCCGCTGTTCCAGAGTTCGTTGCCATCCGTAGAGTCGTCATAAATGATGAACTTGATCAGCTGAGCACCGTCTATCGGTACTCCTGCAGAATCTGTTAACCGCCCCTGGTAGTTGATCATTTGCGGCACTGCTGCCATTGCACTTGCGGCTGCCAGTATCAGTGTGACAGCTACGAACGTTGTGAGTAGAAGTGTGGGTTTCATCCCATTCCTCCTGTGAGCTAAAGGTTAGATGTTATAGCTAAAACTCTCTTCCCAACGTGAAGACTATAATGCTGCGCTTGTGATGAATGTCCAAGTAGGTGTTCTGCTACGCGCTTGAATAGAAGATAGCAAATACGCCTGTTTTGTCAAGGATGGATTTGCCTTCATTGACAAACAGCTAAGACATAGTCAGCAAACTCTCAACTGCAACCTTGCACTGAGTAGGATTCGACTCCGCGCCATGGCGCACCGCACCCTCAGGGCTTGTTGAAAAAGTCATTGCGAGAAGTGAAGGACTTAAGTCCTGAACGACGTGGCAATCTCCAAGTTGTTTGAATACGGTATGTTGAGATCGCCACGTCCGTCAGCCGCCGGACTCGCGATGACATAAGATACAGGTTTTTCAACAAGCCCCTTAGTAGGCGGCTAAAAAGGCCCTGATCTCGGCGGTGGCCTGCTCCGGTTCCTCGATTGGTGCCGAGCAACTGTTCTGTCGGCAGATGATAAGAATAGGTTTCTCTGAGGGCGGAAACGTCAGTTCGCCCAGCCGCAGGCTATCCTGACCGGTTCGCAACTGAACCACAATTGACCGGGGATAATAGCCTCCCCAAAGTTCATGCAGGAAACTTTCATTGCTGGCGTCAAGAGCGCTGATCAAAACAAATATCACCGGGTAGAGGGAATGCCAGAGAAAGGAGTTGGCATACTGACAGAGACGCAGATCGTCACTAGCGAGGGGTACGCGGTAGAGATAAGCGAGGGTGGTCGCGGCCGCCTGCCGGTAGCGAGTTTCAGCGGTCAGATGATAGAGCCGCATGAGCGCCACCACCGCCTGACAGTTGACGCCATAGGGTCTAATAGTGATTTCCATCCTGCCGGTGCGGTCTTCCTCAGGCAGCTCAAACATCAATCCCTTCATTGTCCAGTCAGCCAGCCGCCTTTCGAAGAAGTCGACTATCTCCGCAGCCTGCGACAGGTATCTTTTATCGCCGGTCATTTCATAGGCATCCAGCAGCGCCAGGACGCAGACAACCTGATCGGGCAGCAACCCAAAAGGCGCCTGACGATGATTGACAACGTCGTGATACAAGCCGCCGTCAGCTCCCTTAGCCTTGATCCGAACGTTTTCCAGCGTCTCGATAGCATAAGCGCGACAATCGTCGCGTCCCAGAACCTGCGCCGCCTTGAGATAGGCTCTGACCGCATAGCAGTTGGCCTCGGTGTAGATGGAGGAATCGACCGGCGGGATACCATAACGCCGACGCTGCTCGTCGTTGTGCGAATAATAGTCCTCTCCCTCGATGTAGCCGTCGGGAGCGGGCAAGTCGGCATGCTGACTGTTACAAAAGCCCCAACCCCTGTTTGTTTTCAGGAAATGATCCATATATCTGATGATCTGTTCAGCGGCCGATTTGTAATTCTCCTCGCCGGTGGCAAGATAGGCGTCGAGGTAGCTGTTCAGCAGTTGGGCGTTATCAGCCAGCAGCTTTTCATGGCTGGGACTGCTCCAGTCAGCAAAGCGGGCATAGCGATAGCAACCACCCCAAACCGTATCGATCAGACCAAGCTGCGCTGCCAGTGTGCTGGTGAGCATTTCCGCATATAGAGGAACACCATCCGGCCGGACGGCGCCAAGCATGAAGCGTACGACTTCAGGCAGGGGGAATTTCGGCTGCGTGCCGAATCCACCATAGGTGGAATCAAATTGATCGGTCAACAGCTTCTGCACCTCAGTCAGCACTTCATTGGATAACGGACGTCCAATCAACGAATCAACAGCGGCGGCGAAACGCTCCCGCAGTCGGTTTGCCTGTGCTTCAATTGCCGGTCGGTTACGATGCCAGATACGGTCGATGTCGGTCAGCAGCTTGCCAAGAGAATCAGGTCCCAGGTAAGTGCCGCCGCCAATAGTTCTGCCGTCCGGTGTCAGAATGACCGATGACGGATAACCGCCGAGCTGGTAGCGCTCGGCGACATTGGGGTAACGTCCGGGATCAACTTTGATGGGAACGTATTTGTGGTTTATCAGGTTGGCGACAGAGTCGTGATTGAGTGTTACCATCTCCATTTGCGTGCAGCGACCGCACCAGAAGGGGGATAAATAGAGGAAGATAGGCTTATCCGTTTGCGCTGCCACGGTCAATGTCTTACGATTCCAGGAGCGCCAGTTAATCTTGCTCTCGGTTATCTGCTGCCGTTGGCCCTCAAAATCTATACCAATAGAGAAAGTTTGCGTGATATGAGTTCCGAACAAGAAAAAACCAAGACAGAGAAGTATGGCGATCAAGATTGAGACCAGTCGATACATACACCCATTATAGTAGTCATGCCAGGATTGTCAATCTTGAGTTACCAAACCAGGCGCGCAGGCTGTTTGCCTTATGGGCTTGGGCACGTAGCAACGTGCCCCTACTCTCATGATCCGCAGGGTGAATGTCGGAAGTTTCTTGTAGGTCGAAAGTCTTGTACTTTCGACGTTCGGAGGCCGTCCCACAAGCCGTGTCATTGCGAGTCCGCCGCAGGCGGACGGCAGCCGCCGAACTCGCAATGACCGGGTTCCATCGTCTATGCTTGCTTTTGGGACAACCTCCTCGCGCTTGTCCTGCGAATGGGATTTTCCATCTGAAAAAAACAGGCCGTCGGGTGTTGGCGCCCTACGGCCTGGTGAAGTAACGCGATCAAGTATGCCTTCCCTAAGTCCCCGCCACCCTGCCGGGTGAGACCACGGCTGGAAGAAAATCACGACTTGGCTAAGTTGAACTTCTTGACCTTTCGCCAGAGAGTGGTACGGCCGATACCGAGCTTGCTGGCCGTCAACGAGTAGTTCCAGTTATTCTCCTTGAGACTTCTCAGGATATGTTGCTGTTGCATTTCCGCCAGTGACAAGCCGCGGGCGATGCTATCCCCTGCGGTTGTCGTGGTTCGCATACGTACCGGTTCCATCAGGAAGAGATTCGCCACGTCGATGGTGTCACTGATCGAGAGCGCCACCGCACGCTTGATCGTATTCTCCAGTTCGCGCACGTTTCCCGGCCAATTATGTGTAACCAGCTTATCACAGGCGGCCTGGGTCAGAGTCATATCAGTCTTCTTGAAATGACGGCAATACTTCCTCAGGAAATGATGGGCCAGGGGAACGATATCCTCGCAACGCTCGGCGAGGGGTGGTATCTTCAGTGAGATCACATTAAGGCGATAGTAAAGATCTTCGCGGAAACGGTTTTGTGCCACTAACGATTCGAGAGCCTTGTTGGTGGCGGCGATCACCCGCACATTTATCCTGTTTGTTTGATTGGAACCGACTGGACGGATTTCTTCCTCCTGCAACACCCGCAGCAACTTGGCCTGCAGCGAGGGCGACATATCTCCCACTTCGTCTAAGAAAATAGTACCGCCGTCGGCCTCTTCAAAAAGTCCTTTCTTGTTGGCGGCTGCCGAGGTGAAAGCACCCTTGACATGCCCGAAAAGCTCCGATTCCAGCAGCAAGTCGGGCATCGCCGAGCAATTGATAGCGACAAACTTGCATTCGGCGCGCGGCGAGTTGTTGTGGATCGCCTTGGCGAAGAGCTCCTTGCCGGTTCCGGAACCACCTGTAATCAGGACACTTATATCCTGTGGTGCGATCTGCTTGACGATGTCAACGATCTTTTTAATTGCGGGAGAAGTGCCGATGATATTGTCGACATTAAATGTCTCAGCAAAGGCGCGTTTTAAGTGTTTCAATTCGTTCTTCAGCTTTTGCTGGTGCAGGGCCTTCTCGATTACCAGCAATAGTTCCTCATCTTGAAAGGGTTTGGTGAGGTAGTCGCCGGCGCCCAGTTTCATCGCTTCCACAGCGCTGTCGATCGAGCCATGGCCGGTCAGCATCACCAGTTCGGTGTCAGGCATGGTTGCCTTTACGTTTTTGATGATATCGATGCCGGAGCGACCCGGCAGGCGCAGGTCGGTTACGACTAGATCATAGATCGTTTGCCCGAGCAGTTTGTCCGCTTCCTCCGCTGAGCCGGCTGCGGCTACATCATAACCGTGACCGCTCAGCAGCTTTGTCAGGGTAGAACACAAAATCTGATCATCATCAACGATAAGTATGGAGGGCATACTTTAGTTCCTTTCCTGCTGAGAGTTGGGAGTTGGGTTCTGCTCTAACGGCAGGTGAACAGTAATGGTCGCTTTTCCGGAGAGCACGGCTGCCCGCAACTCACCACCGAACAGGGAAAGATAATGTTTGGCGATAGCGAGGCCGAGCCCGACATGCTCCGACTTGGTTGTATGAAACGGTTCGCAGAAATGCCTGGTGAACTCCGGCAGATCATCCTCACAGGCATTGACAATCTTGAAAATCATTTTCCCGCCGTCGTTTTCCCAGCTAAACGAGACTTTGTGGTTGTTATCCGCTTCAAATGCATTATCAAGCAGTTCACTGATTGCCAGCAACATGAGATCGATATCGAGGTGGGCTCTCCCCTTGCCCGCCGGCTGAATCTCAAGTCGGTCGCCGTAGCGGGTTTGGTATTCTTCGGCAACTGTCAACAGCAGCTTGTTCAGGTCACAAGAGCGAAGGGCAGTGTGTACAGGTCCATAGAGCATAAGGTAACGGTCGATCGTGCGATTCTGTAGTCCGGCAGCCTTGTCGATCCACTTGAGGAAATCCTCTTCTTCACTGTCGATAATTGACTTGGTGGATGCCAGCAACTGGCTGCAGCAGGACATGATCGTAGTGAGAGGACTGCGCAGGCGATGAGCCAGTCCTTCCGCCACATGAGCCGGGGAGTACTGCGGCGGTGGGGCGTTGACAGCGGCACCAACCTCACTGAGCGAACAGGTGATTTCATTACGGTCGCGATCTATTATCGCCATTTCAATATCGATTTTACCGGTCGAACCCTTGCGCATGGTGAACATTTGTCGGGATTGCGCATCGTCCTTGCCCGCTGCGGACAGGAAGTTACGTAGATACTCGCGACATTCCTCGGTAGTGATGTCCTCCAATAGCATCTTTCCCGGTTCGATACCGAAACACTGCGCCGCTGCCTCCGAACAGGTCAATATCTTCCCATCATTGGCAGCGACCGTAATCATGTTCTCAGGAAAACCGGACTCAGCAGTTGTATTCCAGTCTCTGTGAGTATAGATAGTAATCAGGTCATCAAGGGCAGCGACCAGTGCCAGGAAAATCGACCGTTTGGCCTCAGATGATATTTGCGGCATTTCAAATTCCAACCGTAGCAGGTAGTCGCCGGCGGCAGCGGTCAGGGGGATGTTCACCCCCCTTTCGGTTAATCGCTGGCTGGTTTCAGCTTTAGGTGGTTGTACCAAAATCTGCAGGTCAACGCCCGACACACGAAGGAACGCGCCGAGACGCTTGTGAATAGCGTCCCTCAGTTCCATCGGCGTCAGCAGATTCGCCAGACGCGAGACCTTGACGTGAAGAAGCTCAATTAATTCATGGAGCTTGTCTTCTGTATCGGTCTCTGCTGCAACTGTTCCGGTCGAGATAGCAGTCATTTTGGCACCATAGGTTTCAGTCTTAAACCACGTTCCCGTACTTTTCATATCGGAACAGGAGGCAAGATATTGAGTGAAAAAGTGGACAGGCAGTGGCAAGAACATATGCCTGCCACCTCATGAAACGTTGCTTCAGGAGGAGCTCTATACCGTCACTGGGTATCGCACCCCTTGGAGGCTGTCTCAAAAGTCAGGGTAGGCGTCACCTGTTGTCATTGCGAGCGAAGCGAAGCAATCTCAATCCATTACTGGCCATTGGTTTGGAGATTGCTTCGTCGCGGGAGCCGCTCCTCGCAACGACTCTTTTTGAGACTTTGAGACAGTCTCCTTGGGATGCGATTCACCCACCTCGGAGGAGTGAGTTACCTGAAACTTGGAGACACTCGTATAATCAGAGGACTATTTTCCCTTGAACTCCGCTTTGCGCTTCTCTAAGAATGCTGTCAGGCCTTCATCCTTGTCAGCAGTGCCAAACAGCGCGGCAAATGAGATGATTTCATACTGGCTGGCATTGGCAAGGTCAAAGTCGAGGCCGATGTTGATCGCTTTCTTGGCGAATTGCACTGCCAGCGGCCCCTTGGCGAGGATCGTATCCGCCAGCTTGCCAGCTTCCTCGATCAGTCTATCCGCCGGATAGACCGCCTCCACCAGGCCGATCCGCAGCGCTTCAGCGGCGTCAACCATTCGACCGGTAAGGATCAATTCCTTGGCGCGACCCTTGCCGACCAGGCGGGCGAGACGCTGAGTGCCACCGAACCCGGGAATGATCCCTAGACTGACCTCCGGTTGGCCCAGCCTGGCGGTCTCCGAAGCAAGGCGGATGTCGGCGGACAATGCCAACTCGCAGCCGCCACCCAGCGCGAAACCGTTGATGGCAGCTATCGTGATGATCACCGAATCCTCGATCTGCTTGAATAACTCATGCCCCAGCTCGGCAAGCTGCTTGGCGCCCATGACATTACATTCTTTCAATTCGGCGATGTCAGCCCCCGCCACGAATGCTTTCTCGCCGGCGCCGGTGATTATGCAAACACGCACCTCGCTCGCTTCCAACTCCGAAAAAGCCACACCGATCTCAGCGAGAGTATTGCTATTGAGCGCATTAAGCGCCTTGGGGCGATTGATGGTAATTGTCGCCTTGGCGCCATCTACGAGAATATCGATGTTCTTGTACTCCATCTTGTACCTCACGTGTTATAGTCACACAAACCGCTTCCAGACAACCCGCTCTGAGTTCTCTTCTGAGTTTTCACATTGCCAGAATAGGGGAGAATATCGCCGTTGTCAAGGAAACAGGAAAAGGATACTTCCTCTGGTAGAGAAAACCTCAGCATAGTCGTTGACAGCAACCGACCATTGCCATAAATTGGCAGAACCATGAGTGCGGAACCGATAACATCATCAGACCAGATCATCGACACCGCCAGAGCGCTGGCTGACAAGCATCGGCCTTTCCGGGTGGCGGTGGCAGCGGCTGAGGACGCTGATGTTTTGGCAGCGGCCGCCAAAGCCACCGAAGCGGGAATCGCTCAATTCACGCTTTACGGCGCCGCGCCAAAACTAAAAGAGATCATCGCCTCAGCTTCCCTTGATCTCAGCCAGTTTGCCATCGTCGACTCGGACAGTGCCGCCCGTTCCGCTTACCTGGCGGCAGAGGCAGCGGATAAGGGTGAAGCGGATGTTATCATGAAAGGTTTTCTCTCCACTTCGGCGCTGCTGAAAACGGTATTATCCCGCGATTTCTCTCTGCGGGGTAAGAATACACTCAGCCATGTCGCCGTACTTGATATCCCCGGCTACCATAAGCTGCTCGGCATCACCGACGGCGGCATGGTGGTCAAACCCACGTTTGAACAAAAGGTTCAACTGATTGAAAACGCCATCACTCTGTTTCATGCGCTTGGTTACGAGAAGCCGAAAGTAGCGGTCTCGGCTCCGGTCGACTATATCCACCACAAAATGCCGGCCACTACCGAGGCGGCACAACTGACCAGCATGGCCGGTAAGGGTGAAATCGCCGCTTGTGAGGTTTTCGGCCCGCTTACCTTTGACGCTGCCACTTCACGCGACGTCGCCTCACGGCGGGGTATCGATAATCATGTCGCCGGTGACGCCGACATCTTCTTAGTTGATTCGATCGAGGAATGTAATGTTGTCTCGAAGGTAATGATTCTCTTTTCGCCTGCTACTTTTGCAGGTGTCATCGTTGGCGCCGGCGTGCCGGTCAG
>JAGLUH010000027.1 GCA_023134875.1 Candidatus Zixiibacteriota bacterium | reverse complement strand
CCGTCTGTCAAGCCATATCCGGAAAAAATTGAAAAATTTAAGTGCTATTCGGAACTATGAAAAAATATGGAATTTTGTTATTAACTACAGAATATTGTTGATATTGAGATGAAACCTCGGTATTATAGGGCTTAAATTGTACAGGGGTGCTCCAAAAACAGTGCTAAAGCGTGCTGGAGCACCGTTTATGACGTTAAATGGCAAATCCCGAAAGAAACATTTTTTTAACAGGAAGGAGAACATTATGAAAACAAGATTCACTTTTTTTTCAGTATTAGCAGTTTTATTTACGGCTGCACTTGCTCCGGTCGGCGCTGCGAAGGCCGTCGGTATCTTCAAAAAAGGTCCCTATCTTCAGCAGGTAACTCAGACCTCGATAGTCATTATGTGGGAAACGGATGTCGCCTCAGACAGTCGAGTCGACTATGGATCTAGCGATTCCTATGGGGAATCTGAAACGGATGACACACTTGTCAATGTCAAGATCCATGAGATAGGGCTTGATGGCCTTATTGCTAACACCAAGTATTATTACAAAGTAACATCGGATAATGTTACTGATGATGGTGTTGAAGCTACAGGCGACCCTTACACGTTTACCACTGCGCCTGAGGGAGATCAGTATTTTTGTTTTGTGGCATACGGCGACACACGGACATATCCCGAAGATCACGCTAAGGTAATTGCTGCTATTATCAACAGTTCCCCCGCTATCGTCATCCATACGGGCGACCTGGTCGCGAACGGCAATGATCCCGACCAGTGGGGACCTCAATTCTTCACCCCAGCCTATCCTCTGATGACTAACACACCCATGTTTCCGGTCCTGGGCAATCACGAATATAACGACAAAGGGGAGACTTTGTTCTTCGACTTTTTCTCACTGCCGGACAATGAGCAGAAGAATGAGCAGTGGTATTCGTTTACGTACGGGTGCGTACAGTTCATCGCCCTGGATACGAATACGAATGTGGACTATTCTCCAGGAAGCCCGCAATACATATGGCTTGAGAAGGAACTGAATTACAGTGCCACCTGGCGCATTGTTTATTTCCATCATCCGCCATATACCCGCACCAGCGGCCACGAAGACGATGAAGACGTCAAAAGAGATCTGGTTCCGCTGTTTGAAAATAAAGTGGACATGGTCTTCAGCGGGCACAGTCACGCCTACGAGCGGTACTTCAACGAAGGAGTATACTACATCGTCACTGGCGGCGGAGGCGCACCGCTCCACCGGCCGCTCAAAGACAAGAACATTCCTATTCGGCAGGTTGGCGAGAAGGAGTACCATCACTGTGTCATCGACGTGGATAGTGAGTCGCTTACTCTTTCGGCCCGGGACAACGACGGAAATGAGTTCGACACGATTACGATTAAGAGTGGGCAGTCCACATTAGATATGCATGTGCATGATATCGATATGAGTTACAAAGTGGCCGGCCCAAATCATTCCGGTATCGCTACCATCTGTATCAAAGACACGAGCGGCACTAACGTAAAAGGCGCCACAGTGTCTGGCAAATGGTCTTGGCCTGACCTTGTAGATGAAGCTGTCTCGGGCATAACCGGGGTAGATGGGGAGGTTAAGCTGCAATCGTCGAAGATCAAGAGCGGCGGGATCTTCACGTTCACTGTTACGAATGTCGTGGACTCCGTCTATACGTACAATTCCGAACTAAACGAAGAAACCAGCGACTCGATTGACGTTCCGTGAGACGGATGGGAGCAGGTTGGTGAATTTATTTTAGTTCTACCGACCAGTAGGCGTGGTCGAGGAATT
>JAGLUH010000269.1 GCA_023134875.1 Candidatus Zixiibacteriota bacterium | reverse complement strand
TTCAGAAGACAATCCTTCGCCAGCATCAGACACGTGCTGTTAAAAAGGTCCTTGTACGCTGTGCTGATGCGTCAAGGACAACCGGCCTGATCTGGCACACCCAGGGCTCGGGCAAAACATTCACCATGATCACCGCTGCCCGCCTGATCCTTCAGGACAGGGATACATTCGGCAAATCCACGGTCATTCTCATGATTGACCGGAACGAGTTAGAGGGACAGCTTGCGGGATGGGTTGAACGCATCCTTGGGGAGATGTCGTCCCATGACATTAAGATTGAACACGCTACGAACAAACGGCGATTGCGCGAACTCCTGATAGCGGACTTTCGCGGCTTGATCGTGTCGATGATTCACAAATTTGACCGCATCCCGAAGGATATCAACACGCGCGAAAACGTCTTTGTGCTGGTAGATGAGGCGCACCGAACCACGGGCGGGGATCTTGGCAACTACCTGTTGGGTGCGTTGCCGAATGCCACGTTGATCGGCTTCACTGGCACTCCCATCGACAAGACCGCATACGGGAAAGGAACATTCAAGGTTTTCGGCAAGGAAGATGAACAGGGCTATCTGGACAAGTATTCCATCGCGGAATCCATTGAGGACGGAACCACGGTTCCCCTGAAATACACCCTGGCGCCCAACGAAATCAGGGTTCCACGCGAACAGCTTGAGGAGGAGTTCCTCAACCTGGCTGAAGCCGAGGGGGTCAGCGATGTAGACGAGTTGAACAAGATCCTGGATCACGCCATGCGGCTCAAGACGTTCCTGAAGTCGGAAGACCGTGTCCAAAAGGTTGTCGCCTTCGTGTCAAAACATTTCCAGGAGAACATTGAGCCGCTCGGGTACAAGGCTTTTCTGGTTGCGGTGGACCGCGAGGCCTGTGCGCTTTATAAGGAAGCATTGGACAAAGTCCTCCCTCCCGAATATTCCCTTCCCATCTACACCCCGGCGCAGCACGACAGCGAGAGATACCCTCTTGTATATCAGCACCAGGTGAGTCCTGATTCGGAGAAAAAGGCGCGGAAGCTTTTTCCAAAGGCGGACACGCTGCCCAAAATTTTTATTGTGACGGATAAGCTGCTCACCGGGTTCGACGCGCCCATTCTCTATTGCATGTATCTCGACAAACCCATGCGGGACCACGTATTGCTTCAGGCAATCGCACGTGTCAATCGCCCTTATGAGAGGGACGAGGAGAACCGCAAGCCGTGCGGTCTCGTGGTCGATTTCGTGGGCATATTCGAGAAGTTGGAAAAGGCACTGGCTTTTGATTCTGATGTCGTGAGCGGGGTTATTGAAGATCTCGATCTGCTGTTTGACAAGTTCAAGGAACTGATGTGCGGTCCAGCGCAGGAGTACCTGGCCTTATGCAAGGGGCCGGTTGACGACAAGACCGTCGAAAAAGCAATCGATACTTTCACTGATCAGGACAAACGGGAGGCTTTCTATCGGTTCTACAAACAAATCGAAACACTGTACGAGATACTCTCGCCCTCACCGAACCTGCGAGACTTCGTAGAGGACTTCGGTTGCCTCTCGGTCCTGTATCAGATCATCAGGAATGCGTTCAGGAAGAAGACCGTCCTCTATGGTGACGTTGCCTTCAAGACCGAGCTACTGGTCAGGGAAAAAGCCGAGACCTATGGTATCGATACAACACTCCCGGTGGTAAAGATTGACGAGAATACACTTCACGCCATTCAGGAGGCAGGTAGGTCCGACAAAGTCAAGGTTATCAACCTGGTCAACAGCATCCGAAAGACGGTTGTTGACGAGGAAGAATCAAATCCATATCTGAAGCCAATAGGGGACCGGGCCGAGGCCATTATGGATGCCTATGACGAACGTCAAGCGACCACGGAAGAGGCCCTCAAGAAAATTGAGATCCTGATTCAGGAGATTATAGAGGCACGACGCCAGCAGTCGGAAACGGAATTCGATGCCATGACCTTTTCGATCTACTGGACCCTGAAGCAAGAAGGGGTGTCGGAGCCGAAGGAGAATGCAGCGACTATCAGGGGCATATTCGACCGCTTTCCAGACCATACGGAAAACGTTGCGGAGCTTCGGCAACTCAAGGCCGAACTCTACAAGACACTGCTTCCGTTGGTGGGAAAAGACCGCATGGTTTCGCTGGCTGATAAACTGCTTCGGGCGGAGGCGAGGTGAAGAAGGCCGGAAAGGAAACTCGGGGCATTCGCGATAAGGAAACTTTCAAGGCCGCGGTTCGCGATTGGTCCGCGCGGTTGAAGGTGGAGCCTTCCCAAGTGCGCATGCAGAAGATGAGGAACAAGTGGGC
>JAGLUH010000268.1 GCA_023134875.1 Candidatus Zixiibacteriota bacterium | reverse complement strand
AGTTAGCGTATCAAAGAGAACTGACAACCGATAAATGACTGCCGGGCAGGAGGGGTCGAAATCGGCTAGTGGTTATTGCCGTTGCCGTTCAGTGAGTCGACAATCACACCATCCTTGAGCAGAATCGTCCGTGATGTTGGTTTGGCGACATTGGGATCGTGGGTGATTATCAGAATCGTGGTGCCAGACTTCCAGAATTCCTCGAAGATGTCGATAATCTCGCGGCCCGACCTGGAATTCAGATTGCCGGTTGGTTCATCCGCGAGCAGCAACCGGGGGCTATTGGCCAGAGCCCGTGCAATCGCGACGCGCTGCATTTCACCACCCGATAACTCGCTGGGGCGATGGTTAAGGCGATCGCCGAGTCCGACTTTCTCCAGCATCTCCGTGGTACGCTGCCGCCGGAACTTCTGCGATTTGTCCGCAAAAATGAGCGGCATTTCGACATTTTCAAACGCCGTCGCATAGGGTAGTAAGTTGAAATTCTGAAAAACAAAACCGACCTTGCGGTTGCGGATCTCAGCCAGATCATTAGCCGACAGACCCTCAACCGCCTCACCATCGAGGTGGTACTCGCCCTCACTGGGCGTATCGAGACAACCGCAGATATTCATCAAAGTCGATTTGCCGGAACCGGAGGGACCGACGATCGAAACAAATTCACCGGCCTGCAAATCGAGATCGACGCCGCGCAACGCCCGCACCGTGACTTTGCCACCGCCAGTGTGGTAGACCTTCTCGATACCTTTCATCTCAATCATTTGCTCGTATCCTTAAACTGCATAGTTATTCATACCTGAGTGACTCCACCGGATTGACCGAGGCGGCCCGTCGCGCCGGGAAGAAGCCGGAAGTGAGCCCGATGAAGGCCAGGATAATTATCGTAATCAATCCAACCGTAACCGAAATAGTCGGTTTGCCCAGCATCGTGACCCACTCAACATCGAACTCGAAACTCGCATACGCACTGCACGCGGCCTGGGCCACCAGTATGCCGATCAAACCGCCGATCGCGCAGATCAGCAGCGCTTCCAGAATAAACTGTCCCATGATTTGCCGTCGCTTGGCGCCCAGCGCCATCTTGACTCCGATCTCGATCGTGCGTTTCTTAATCGCCGCATACATGATGTTGGCCACACCCTGTCCGGCAATCGACAGCGAGAAGAACCCCATCACGATGAAGAAAATCTTGATCCCCAGAAAGACATTATCCATCTCGCGCTGTCCTTCGATGGTATCCCAGGTCGAAAGCGCCGCTTGGTCTTCAGGATCGAACTTATGTATTTCTCCGAACACCTCATAGAGACGGCGCTTGACATACTCCGATTGCGCCGTGTCACGCGGTTTGACGATGATGTTATTGTAATAGGTATTGCCCCAGATCGCCGCGTGAGTGGTTGCGGGAATAGTGGCCTTGCCATGGTCGGGCCCACTATAGGAACCCATCTGCGGTTTCTCTGCCATGATGCCGATCACCGTGAAAGGAATATTGTCGACCATCACTGTCTTGCCGATTGGATCGTCGTCACCGCAAAGATCATCTTTGAGTTGATTGCCGAGAAACAGTACGCGTCGCCGTTGATCCATATCGGGTTGGTTAATGAAGCGACCACCTGCCTGGGGAAAGTGAGCGCGAGCTGTCTCGTAGCAGGGCGCGACACCGTTGGTGCGCGCCGAAACGGTAGTCTTGCCATAAGTGAGAGAGGAACCCCAATTGGTATATTCACCGGCAACTTCTTCGATTTCCGGAATCTTGCGCCGCACTATTTCGAGATGCTCCGGCAGGAAGCGAATCCGCCGACCCTTACCGAGACCCTCATAGGGAATAGTGGTCTGCCCGCCCCAGATAATGAAAATCGGTTCGCCCAGACCACGGCTGCTGCGGGTCAGTTCGGTCTGCAAGCCTTCACCAAAGGCCACCAAGAGGACAATCGATAGTGTCCCCCACATGACCGCCAGCATGGTCAAGGCCATGCGTTTCTTCTGGGTCTTGGCATCCCGCCAGAACAACCTGACAAATAGCAACGACTTCAGCATCTTACATCTTCAGTGCGTAAACAGGGTTCATGTTCGCCGCGCGCCGGGCGGGAAAATAGGCGGCCAGCAGACTGATCATCGCGAGAATCCCGATGACAACCAAGCGATCCAGCATCGACAATTGCGGCGTGCCGACAATATCGCCAATTGGCGCCTGCTGCGCGCCCCAGATCAGTAGCGAGGCCAGACCATAGCCGATGCCGCCGCCGATCAGAGTCAACATCATGGTCTCAAAGATGAATCCCATCAGGACGAAGCCTTTGCGTGCGCCGAGGGCCATCTTGATTCCTACTTCACGGGTGCGCTCTTCCACCACCACATACATGATGTTCGCCAGCCCGATGCCGCCGACCATCAAAGTCATAAAGCCGACAAAGCCGACAAACCAGCGCATTGCCACGAAGAAGAGCATGAAGCGGTTGCCCTCAACCGTGTCCCAGACCGAGAGCACTTGCTCATCCTTAGGATCATACTTGTATTTCTGGG
>JAGLUH010000267.1 GCA_023134875.1 Candidatus Zixiibacteriota bacterium | reverse complement strand
CAGTCTCCAAGAGATCGTGACCTACCGGCCACACGCTGCCAACTAAAAATCAGAAACCGTAAGGGTTTCAATCTACGGTTCTTTTTGATCTCCGTGTTAATGTACTTCCTTTAGTTTCCAGCGGCCACGGCGAAACCAGATCATAATCACTATCGACGAGGCTACAGTAGTCAATGTTATCGCCCAGAAAACGCCGTTGATTCCGAGGTCAAGCGTATAACAAAGCAAGTAAGCGAGAGGCAGACGTGTCACTGAATGACAGATAGAAATCACCATCGGCGGCATGGTATTTCCCGCTCCAGAGAAAGCCCCCTCCAGGACAATCACCACCGCCATGAATGGCTGCGAAATCGCCAGGATAAGAAGGTAATCGACAGCGATCTCCTTCACGGCGGGGTCGTCGATAAAGAGAGCGGTGATCTGTCGCGGCAGCACCACAAAGGCGATTGCAATCAGGGTGGTGACGCCGGCGGTAATGGCAACAGTATACCAGACCGATTTTTCAGCGCGCTCCGGTTTTTTCGCGCCCAGGTTCTGCCCCACCAGGGTAGCCACCGCCAGCGAGAAACCCCAGCAAATCAAATAGGAAAGGGATTCGCAGCGATTACCAATACCGAGCGCGGCAATGGCGGTGGTGCCATAACCGGCGGTAATGCGGTTTATGAAGAGGTAAACGACCGAGAAAATCACACCCGCCATAGAGGCGGGTGTACCGATTTTGATTATCTGCCAGAGCATTTTGAAATCAAGCTGCACCGTCCGCGTCCAGTTAAATCTAAAAGTCAGCTTGCCTCGCTTCATGACTATCAAATAAAGTGAAAACCCGACCAGGTAAGAAATAGCCGTTCCCAGGGCGGCGCCGACCACTTCCAGTCTGGGGAAAGGGCCGAGGCCGAGGATCAACAAGGGATCAAGTACCAGGTTGAGTCCAATGGCAATCGAACTGACCACCAATGGTGTTTTGGTGTCGCCGGTGGCGCGAAAAATGGCGCTTAGCAGTTCACCCATGAAGACCATGAAGGCGATGCCGAAGATGATCTGGAGATAGGGTATACCATGTTGAGCGACCTCCGGTTCAGTCTGCATCACCTTGAAAGCCAAACTGGCCAGCGGTATACCGGCACCGGTAACGACAGCGGAACCGACGATTCCCAGGATCACTGCCTGGCGGCCGGCATGAGCCGCTTTGTCGAACTCCCGGGCGCCGTAATAACGCGACAACACCGCCACCGTGCCGGTGTCCACCACACCGATCAGGCTGTAGAGAATCCAGATGACAAACATCGAACTGATAACCGCCGCCATCTGATCGGCACCCAAGCGGCCGACCCAGATCGCGTCGGTGATCGACATCGCCGTGTGCAGGAACATCGCGCTGACGGCCGGCCAGGCCAGTCGCATCACCTGGCGCAGGATTGGTCCTTCGGTTATGCTTATTGTTTTTTCCGTCATGGTCAGAATCTCTCAGCCTGGGGCATGGTTATGAAGGTCTACTTGTACAAACCAAGCAGCGTGCGGAATGATTCTCCCCAGCGTGCCGCCGCGGCAGAGTAATCGTCAATCTCAATCTGCGACACCGGCCCCAGGGAAGCGGCCACCGCCGTCAATATCGTGATCGGATCATCGGCTCCCTTGATCGGTTCAGCAGTCAGTTCCGACTTGCCTTCAAGCACAATGCCGTCACTGATCGCACCTACGCGTACGCCCAGACTCTCCATCACCTCACACAAACGCCGACGACGTTCTTCCTCTCTCTCGGTACTGTAGCGTGCCGACCGGATCACTGTAGTCACATCCAATGTGGCATTCGCCAGTGCCAGCGCGCCGACAGCATCAGGATAAGCATGAAGCTGCTCATAAGTCATCTTACGCGGCTTCAGTTGCGAATGGCTGACTAAGAAACCGCAGGTATCATCATCCCTGAGCCGCTCGAACTGTGCGCCCATTCGTTTCAGTTGCGCCAGTGGGGTGTTGGTCAGATCGCTGTCGGCAAAACCTCGCAAGATCAGTTTGCCACCCGGGTTGCTGATGACACCGGCGGCCAGAAAGGCGGCGAATTCAACATCCGGATGCAGACGCAAAGATGAATCTTCATCCATCAGTTTGCCCTCAAGAATGATCCGCGAATTGTGTTCTCTGGTAACGGGTTTCTGTTTGCACAGGCGACGTTGGAGTTCATCATCCGCTTCCGGTTCGGTCAATAGCTGTCGACGAAAACCGGCGAGAGAGTGGGAAAAGATGTAGTCAAACCTGCCTTCAGCGAAGAGGTCGGCGATCTCGCCCTTACCATCGACTCCCGCCTGGGCGACAAGCAACTGCGGCGTGATCTTGGCGCTCTCCTTTGTCAACTGGTACTTAATTCGATGGTTCACCGGCTGATGCACCACCATCTGGTCGGGGGTACCGGAAACGAACTCCAGCTCCGCCCCCAGACGCCGCAGGGCAAGGATGATCATTTCGATGGTGTTGTCAACTCCGTCAACAATGGCAACGCGGCTGCCGGCACGGGTTGCCGCCAGCGCCAGCATAAAGGAAAGAAGGTCGTAGTCGAGGTCGGTTTCCACAAAAGCAAACGGTTTCTTGACGGCGGGATCGATCGTTACACTGCGACCATCCCAATCGGCAGTGACACCGCCTGACTCGAGAAACCGCAGCGCTCGCTTGACATGAAGTGTCTCCTCGACACGCTCAAGCGTGGTGGCCTTCTCCATTTGAGCCGCCAGTGCCAGTGCGATCAGCGTCGCTTGATAGTCGGCGGCAGGGTCGATTATCAATTGAAAATCGGAGGGTCGCTTAAAGATCATCTTACATTCGCTTTAGTGGTTCGATACCCAGGAGTCTTAGCCCATCGGCGATGACTACTCTGACTGCATAAGCCATCTGCATCCGCGCCGTGGTGGCCTTCTCGTCATCAGTAATGATACGGATGCGCTGCCAATAGCTGTTGATGGCGGCCGCCAGGTCCAGCAGGTATTCCGCCAGGAAACTGGTCTCATAGCTTTCCGCCACCTGTTTGATCTTGGCGGGATAAGCCTCCAGCCGTTTAGTCACCTGCTTCTCCTCATCGCCAAGCAGCAAGAGATCAGCCGACAAATCAGGTAGCGGTTTGCCATACTTTGAGGCCAGCGAGGTTAGCCGCGCATGGGTATACTGCAAGTAGGGTCCGGTTGCGCCCCGAAAGGAAAAAGCATCTTCCCAGACAAAGTTCACGTCGCGATTGCGCCGGACTTTAAGCTGCGTAAACACCAATGCGGCGATGGTGACTTTCTCAGCCGTCCAATCGACATTATCCATGCCGGGGTTCTCCTGGATGACAATCTCAAGAGCCGTTTCTCTGGCCTTCGCGAAGACGTCATCAAAGAAGATCAACGTACCCGCCCGGCTGGACATCATCTGACCGGAGAATTTCACCCAGCCGAAATCGACATGAACCGCCTGCTCCGCAACCCACTCGTTACCCATAAGCTCGGCCACCTTGAAAAACTGCCGGAAATGGAGCTTCTGCGCGGAACCGACCACGTAGAGTATCTTATCGAAGTTGAATGTATCTTTTCGATAAAGCAACGCCGTCAGATCACGCGTGGCATAGAGGGTGGCGTCATCCGACTTTTTGAGCAAGCAGGGTGGCATGTCATATTCTGTAAGGTCAACAATGGCGGCACCCTCACTCACAGTCAGGAGATGCTGTTTGTCAAGCTTTTCGATCACCGGTGTCATCCGCTCCTGGTAGAATGATTCACCGGTGAGATAATCGAACCTGACCCCCAGTTGCTCATAGATTCGATTGAAGTCGCGCATACTGTAATCATGAAACCGCCGCCACAATCTCTCGTTCTCCGTATCGCCCGACTCCAGCTTGCGGAACTCCTCCCTGCCCTTTTCTTCGAGAGCGGGATCGGATTTGGCGGCCTCATGAAAACGAACATAGAGATCATAAAGATCGTAAATAGCGTTATCGGCAAACTCGTACTCACTTCCCCACAGGCGATAGGCGGCAATCAGCTTGCCGAACTGCGTGCCCCAGTCGCCGAGATGATTGATGCTGATGGTCTCGTAACCCAGTTTGCGATAGACACGATTGAGCGCGGCGCCGATAATCGTCGAACGCAGATGGCCGATACCGAACGGCTTGGCGATGTTGACCGAGGAGTACTCGAGGACAACCTTCCGGCCCTTTCCTTCTGTCATTGACCCGTAGCTACCGCCCTGTTCAAGCACCTGTCGCAGCAGGTCAGTGATTACCGTATCGGTCGCCAGGGTGAAGTTGAGATAGCCGGCCACCGGCTCGACCTTCGCCAATCCCTCCGGAAGCGGGGGCGCAAACAGTTTTTCCTTCAATTCGGCGGCAATCACCGGCGGCGCTTTGCGCATGGTTTTGGCCAGCCTGAAACAGGGGAAAGCCAGGTCGCCATGTGCTTCCTGTTTCGGTTTTTCCAGCATGACCACAACTTCAGTCGGCGACAGTTTTGTCTCCGCTGCAATTAGGGCGACGATCTTTTTTCTTGTTGCATCAGCACTCATGGTCGCTGTCTGAAGTCCTTTCCCAAGAGATTATTCAGAGTATCATCATTGATTCGGCAACCGGTTTGATATTATATCTTATTCTATTGTCTGCGCCAGCGAAATTTAGTGCCCTCGGGCACGTAGCAACGTGCCCCTACAAGAGTCGTTTGTTAAAACCACACGGGGTTTTGTCTATCAGAGAAGATGTCAAGCGGGCAAACCGCTTGACCTACAAATGCTATCCCTACTCGGATTTGTCATCCCCGCGAACGCGGGGAACCAGCCATTTAGTCGAGCGGACAGGCTGCTTGATCTACAGACTGCTGGTTTGGAAAAGAAAGGTGCCGTCGCCTATCTTGACAGAGGGACCGCGAAGCAAGATGGGTTCATCGAGTGATGCTATGGAAATCTCAAGGTCTCCCGCCGGTGCCGTGACAGTGACATCGTGGTCAAGATAACCGTTGATGATGCCCGCCGCTACCGCCGCTGCCGCGCCCGTTCCCGAAGCCTGAGTTTCGCCCACACCACGTTCCCAGCTTCGGTGCTGCAGATGCCGGCGTGATTTAATCACCGCAAACTCGACATTGACATTGTCGGGGAAATGCCGATCCCCTTCCACCTCGGCGCCAAACGTCCGCCAGTCGAAATCGAAGTTATCGACAAAGAAGACGATATGCGGGTTACCGATGTTGACAGCCGTACCCGCCAGCGAGCCGGAAACCGTCGTGAAAAGCCGGTTGATAAAATGAGAAATCCGTCCCCGCATCGGTATCTGGGCAAGTCGAAAGCGGGGCGCGGCCAGACTGATCTCGGTCACCTGAGTGAAGCCGCTTATCGATATGATCCTGACTTCACTTTGGCCGTTGCCGGTTGTTATGCTAAACCGTCGGCGGGAGACTAATCCTTGCAGGTAGAGGTGCTGGGCAAGAATGCGCAGGCCATTGCCGGACACCTCCGCCGGGGAACCGTCCGCATTAAAAAGCAGCATCCGCAAACGATTCTTGTTTGCGGCGAAGAAGACCACGCCGTCGGCGCCAATGCCGGTATGTCGCTCACAGATCCGTTTTGCCAGTTCGCCACGTGATTTGACCGGCAACCTGACCTGCTTCAGATCGATCACGATGAAATCGTTTTCCAGGCCATGATATTTGCCGTATGCTATTCGTCGCATTTTCCCCTCAGGTGCGATGTCAAAAGTGCAGGACTTTTGACCTACTATATGATCCCGTCAAGCGGGCCGATCGGAAAATCAACCACGCCTAACATCATCTCCTCAGGCTTCAATAAAATGGATTGATTAGCACCGACAAGAAAAAAGGGCCGGCAGAGCCGACCCTACGCACAGAACTTGAGACACGTAATGTTCAACAATGTTTCTTGAGCACAACGCTAATCCGTTTGATACCTTCGATGATGTTCTCTGGAGTGGCGTTGGCGAAATTGAGCCGGAAGGTGTTATCGCCGGAGCCGTCGGGATGGAACGACTGACCGGGCACAAAAGCAACGCCCTCCTTAACCGCTTCATCAAATATCTTAGTGCAGGAAACACCCTGCGGCAGTTGTACCCAGAGGAAAAGACCACCGTCAGGATAAGGCCACTTGACTGATTTCGGGAAATATTCCTCCATGGTGCGCAACATCACGTCACGCCGATGCGAGTAGGCCGCCTTGATCACCTCAATATGTTTCTCCAGCAAACCGCGCTGCAGGAACTCAGCGACGATATACTGGGTGAAGGTTGTCGAGTGCAGATCGACCGATTGCTTAACTCGCTCAATCACCTTGAGCGCCTTCAGGGGCGCGCAGATCCAGCCAATACGCAAACCGGGGGAAATCAGCTTGGAGAAAGTACCCAACTGGATGATCGCATCGCCGCCCATGCCGCGCAGCGAGGGAACAGGATTGCCGGAATAACGCAACTCGCCGTAGGGGTTGTCGTCGATAATCGGCACCTCATACTCGAAAGCAAGTCGGATCAACTCCTTACGCCGTTCCAGACTCATGGTGATGCCGGAGGGATTTTGAAAATTGGGGACGACATAGATAAATTTCGGTTTGTGCTTTTTGATCAGTTTCTCCGCCTGATCAACCAGGAGACCCTCGTCGTCCATATCGACCGTGCAATAACGCGCGCGGTAGAAATTGAAAGCCTGCAAGGCGCCGAGGTAGGTCGGTTTCTCCGTGAGAACATAGTCGCCCGGCTCCAGAAAAGCCCGTCCCACCAGGTCAAGTCCCTGTTGGGAACCGGTGGTAATCTGGATATTGTCCGCCGTCACCGGAAGCGCCTTCCGGGAAACATGTTCCGCGATCGCCTCCCTTAAGGAAGGAACACCTTGAGTGATAGAGTACTGCAAGGCAGGCGCCGCATACTTGCCCATCACAGCATCAATACACTCCTTGATGTCTCCTTTTGGGAAAAGCTCGGGCGCCGGCAAACCGCCGGCGAAGTTGATGATCCCCGGTTTCGCGGAGAGCTTCAGAAGTTCGCGAATGACTGAGGCTTTCATTGAAACCGCAATCTCAGCAAATGGCCAATTAAACATGCCTCTCTTTGTCCTGGTTTCTAGAATGGTTTCTTCAGTATCCATGCCATTAAATAAAACATATATGGGAGAAAAGTCAAAACAAACTT
>JAGLUH010000266.1 GCA_023134875.1 Candidatus Zixiibacteriota bacterium | reverse complement strand
CAGTTCACGCCCGACCTGATGCCGACCGATATTACGGGTACAAACATTCTGGAAGAGGACCCCGATACCCGGCAGCGAACGTTTGCGTTTCATAAGGGGCCTATTTTTACAAATGTGCTTTTAGCCGATGAAATCAACCGAACACCTCCGAAAACACAAGCGGCCCTGCTTGAAGCGATGCAGGAGCACCAGGTGACAACCGGGGGCAATACCTACGATCTGCCTTCGCCTTTTTTGGTGCTGGCAACGCAGAATCCTCTGGAGCTTGAGGGCACTTACCCTCTGCCCGAAGCGCAACTGGACCGTTTTATCCTGTTGATAAAAGTCGATTACCCTGATCTCGACGAAGAGCAGAAAATCCTGCCGTCAACGACCGGTTCCGATGGTGAGGCGCTTAAGAGCATGGTGGATGCAAGGTCCGTGACAATGTACCAGGATCTGGTCAGGCGGGTCCCGGTCAGCGAGCACGTGGCGAACTATGCGGCAAGACTTTGCCGCGCTACCCGGCCACATGGAGATGCTCCCGACTTTATTCAAAAATACGTACGTTACGGTTGCGGACCGCGTGCCGGACAATCCCTGCTTCTTTCCGCCAAGGCGCACGTTGTCCTGAACGGACGCTTTAATGTCTCCTGCGAGGATATTCGTAAATACGCCTTGCCGGTTATGCGCCACCGGTTGATACTCAATTTTGCCGCCGCCAGTGAGGGACTCGATTCCGACGCCGTTATCGACAGACTTCTGGAAACTATATCCGAATCGCAGTAAACCAGCATTTATGACCGGCCGAGTCCATGAGTGAATCAGGGGAATATCGCTATCTTCCAGCCCGCATGGCCGAGCGCCTTCGCGGGATTGAAATCGGCGTGCGCAGACCGATGGACGGCAGCAACCAGGGATTGCACAGATCGCCTGCATTCGGCTCGTCGGTGGAGTTTGCCGAGTACCGCGAATACATGCCGGGGGACCCGATCTCGCAGATTGACTGGCCCGTTTACGCCCGCAGCGACCGTTATGTCATCAGGCGATTTCACGAAGACGTCAGTATCCGCTGCTACGTGCTGCTCGATATCTCCGGGAGTATGGGCTACAAAGGCAGCGGGGCAATGAGCAAGATCGAATACGGCTCTTATCTTGCCGCGGCCATGCTATATGTAATGATACAGCAAAGCGACACTTCTTCATTGATCACGTTTGACAGCCAAATACGCAGCCACCACGAACCGACCGGCACGTTCACCCGGCTAAAACCGATGCTGCTGGATCTCGATAACCTCACATTGGGCAAAGCCGGTGACATCGAAGCGGTCCTTCACAATGCCGCGGAACTGATTAAAGGCCGTGCCCTGGTGATGATTATTTCCGATTTTCTCCAGGATCCCGAAAAGATCATCAGGGGCATTAATCACCTCTATCACGACGGCAAGGATGTGACGTTGTTTCACCTGATGGATCCGACCGAGCTGAATATGCCGATATCGGGGCTGGTCGAGGTTGTATCGATGGAACAGGAAGGCAAGCTGATCGTGGACTTCGGGCGAATCAAGGAAAGCTATCTCAAACAATTGCGACTTTATCTCGACCAGTTGCGAACCGGCTGCCAGAGGATTCGTGCGGATTATATTTTCGCCGATACCGGGATGGATGTGTACGATGCCATTCTGCAGAGGAGGAAGATCGGATGATTTTTGCATCACCAATTTTCCTTTATTTTCTGCCTGCGGCGGGGCTGCCCGTGCTTTTCCACTTATTTCTCAAGCAGAAAAAACGTCAGCTTCTTTTCCCAACCCTGATGTTCTTTCACAAGACCGATCCCAAACTCAATTCACGCCGGAAGATTCATCAATTATTGCTGCTTTTGATGCGGGTATTGTTAATCGCATTCATACTGCTGGCTCTGTCACGGCCGAAATTCCAAAGCTCCGTACAGATGGGA
>JAGLUH010000265.1 GCA_023134875.1 Candidatus Zixiibacteriota bacterium | reverse complement strand
TTTTTCATCGTTTTTTCCTCTCCTTTGCCTTGCTCAGTTTCTCGCTAAGACAATCTTTAGCTCACTATCAACCCCTTTCCCACTATCAACAGGGTCGCCCTCTCATTACTTCGGGAACAGGAACTGAAGTTGCAGCCTCAACTGCCAGTCTGCCCCAGAGTCTGGTTTTTCTACGTTGTAATAGGCACTGATCTGTCCGTTCATCGGCTGCTTACCAATATGAAAAATTCTTCCAATACCGCCTCCGAAGGGGATAGTCCACCTGTTGTCACTATTTGCCTCCCAATTGGCAGTGATAATTGGC
The DNA here is from genome assembly GCA_023134875.1 of Candidatus Zixiibacteriota bacterium. Classification (GTDB taxonomy): domain Bacteria; phylum Zixibacteria; class MSB-5A5; order CAIYYT01; family CAIYYT01; genus JAGLUH01. The sequence goes on along the minus strand of JAGLUH010000265.1, from coordinate 2,854 downwards.
GCGCTTGTCAGATACCAGCCTTTAGCCATATTGTAATTTATAAAATACTGCCAGGTAAACAGATTGACATCCTGATCGCCAGAACCGGCAAAAGACCACACGTTACTGAACAATGATCCAACAACCCAGTGCCCCGGCATGGCCAACAGCACTGCCGAAGCTCCGGCACCCCACTTGTCTGAACCCAGCGCATCATCTGTAGCGGTTGGTATCAGAAATACCGGTCCGACGCCCCAGGTGAGTGTGGGAGAGTCCTTAGGTGAAAAAAAGCCGGTAAAGGTGGTATCACCCAGCCCATTGATGCGGCCCTGACCACCGGTCAGGACATCCGGCTGAGACACGATTGGCAGGATTGTCCGTGTAATCAGATTCCAGTCTTTATTGATCGAGAAAGGCCAGACCGGTTGGATGTTTAGGATATTCTGCGTTTCGTCGTCCGGCCCGATACCGAAATTGGTGTTGTTCTGTAATGGCAAACTGATCAAGTTGGCAATCGGGTTCTGGGCTGCCTTGGCAAGATCTGAATGGCTTTGTCCCTCCGCAAAACAGGCATCGCCGATAGATATGGCAATTACCAATACCGCCAGAAAAAAGGTTCTCACATGCAACATTGCTACCTCCTATTTATATCAATTCCTATTCCTCTGCCACCTAATGGGCTCGGTTCCAGTGGCGAAAAAGGTTTATGAGAAGGGGACCTCCGTGACATAGTGACGTTTAACATAATTCAAAAAAACCTGTTATATTCAAATTCCAAGTAAGTCTTTCTCAATTTTTCTTCGGTCAGGCAGAGCTTGCCCTTTGCCCACTGCTTTGCTCACCCCCGACGGACTGATAGTAAGCACCCGGGACACCTCAGCACAGGTAACCAACAATCTTCTGACAGCTAGCGTATCTAGGGACGAAGGTGCTTTACCGGCGCCTCCCAGCGCCACTGCGCCCTCCGGATCGGGTCTGCCGTTGGCGTTGATAGTTTTGGGTGCGAGAGCTGCCCCGCTGCCGGGCGCGGTAGTCACGCTCCTGATTGGACTGGCTTCTGTAGCTCTTGGATTGGGTAGCCTGTCGGCTGCGATTGCCGGAGAGGTCGCTTTTTTTCCAGCTGTTATTCTCGCGTTTCTGCCAGCCGTCGCCGGTGCGCCGGTAGGCATTGCCGCTTTTGTCGGCGAGGACGTTGTTCTTCCGGTTGGCAGCTGTTTTTGGTCGCTGTCGATTCTCCGGCCTTCTAGTTTGGGCGTTGCGGTAACGGTTATCCTTTTTTTTGTAAATGTTGTTTTGCCGGTGCCCGGCACGGTAGCCAGCACGGTACCCGGCGTGAGCCCCGGCGCGGTAACCATGATGCCAGCCGCGGTAGAAGCCACGACGGTAACCATGATGCCGGCCGTGATGAAAGCCGGCAGGCCCCCACCAGCCGCGGTGCCACCCGCCGAAACCGATGCCGAATGTAAACGGACCGGTGTGGTAGCTGAGCCCAAAGCTCCAGCCGTACCACGGGTTCCACCGCACGTTGAAGCCCCACGTGATCGGGCGGGGATAATAATAGGTGCCGTACCACGAGGGATAGTACCAACCCGTGCCGTAGACGATTGTCCCACCGTAAACATAGCTGCCGGCGTAGCCAGGAGTATAGCCCACGTAAACAACATCCGGCGTTGATTTGTAGATGTGAACATATCGCACATTATAAATAGGACAACTGGGCGGGATGGTATAAATCTCCTGGGGAACAGAATCGGCGATCTTCCAGGGACCCAATGGATCGCTAGCCACGTACCACACTCCCTGGTAGCAGGCATAGTACCTATTTTTGACCAGCATTACCGAGTAGCTCGTGTTGACTGCGTATTTCATGTCCGTGCCCTGGATCTTCTCAAACTTGGGCTTACCATCGTAGGTGACCTTGAGTATGGCTTCACTGCGCTTGACAGCCGCCGTCTGGGGTATGTAGCTATCCCACACGGCATCGTTTGCCTGCTCGGTCCCCGCGACGAAGATCAGGACATGCCCCATTTCCGATTCGGGCGGAATCTTCACGAAACTTGCGGGCATGCGATTTGACGGCATATAGGTCCATGGTCCCTTCAGGGACTTGCCGGCATACCAGCGACCGGACAGGAGGACGAAATAGCGCTGAGACTGAATCTCCATGAGCACATCACTTTCCGTATTGCTCATGTATAAAAGTTCGTTACCCTCGATCGGTGTCCACTTCGGCTGACCGTCTGAGACGATCAAGTTTGTAGGTTCGGTGACAACGATGATCTTCGGCGCGCGGGTATCTTTCGGCGTGTCATCTTTGGGTTCGTCTGCGGGGGAGGGCTTGCTTTCCTGTGTCTCTTGCGCAGACTTCGGAGGCCGGAGCGCTACAACCTTGGCAGGGGGGGTTTCGGTCTTCTGCCAGGGACCTTTTGCATCCTTGGCTGTGAACCAGATCTGGCCGCCATCGAGGTAATAGCGCTTTGTCTTCGTGTCGAGCGCGATCAGAAACGGCGTGTTGATCACACGCATGAGGTCGGTATTTTCAACCGTGCGCAGCTGCGGTTGACCGTCGAGGGTCACCAGGACGGCCGGATAATCGACGAAAATGATCTTGGGCGGAGTTGACTTCACTTCTTTTGCCGCGATCCGCTCTTTTTCGGCCAGCTCCAGGCTCGCAGTCAGCCGGTCAAGAGAAAGCGTCAAATCCCAGCGGGGAATCTCTTTTTCCAGAAGGTCGGCAAATTTTTTCTCCTGCTCTGCTGTGGTGTCGGGTAACCTCACCCGGGTAACGTCAACTTCCAGAATTTCCACGATCCGCGTGTCACGATCCGTATCCACCCGGGCGCTGATCCACAGGGCCCCGAACACAGGATCGGTT
>JAGLUH010000264.1 GCA_023134875.1 Candidatus Zixiibacteriota bacterium | reverse complement strand
AGCGATAAAGCGAAAGTGTTGCTGGTGCCAATCAATGCCGATGAGTATTTCCTGGTCGAAAATCGCCGCACCAATCTGGACGACCATGAAATTACCGGAATTATGCAGGATAGCGCTACCGAGGTGATACTATACCCACGCTCGCCGATCCCCACCGAGCGAGAGAATAACCATGAATATGATAACCTGATCCCCGGGTCGGGGATGCTGATTTGGCATGTTGACGAGCGGGTGGCGCGAATGGATTACAATGGCAACGGTATCAGTAATTTCGACGAGAACCATCTCCAGTGGTTCTGTTACCCCGATATTATCGATACCGTCATCAGTTGGGACAATCACCACCGTTTCCTGGCGCTGGAAGAAGCGGATGGTTTCATCGACTTCGATGGCGAATACATTTCCGGCTACGGGCCGTACGGACAACAGCAGGACCTGTTTGAGATCAACGGCAACTCCACCTTCGGACCCCATACCAATCCCTCATCGACGGCCAACAACAACGGTTACACCGGTATTACCATCGCTGATATTTCCGCGTCCCTGCGGATAATGGAGTGCGATGTCCATATCGATGGTCATTTGCCCGGCTGGCCCAACTATATCGGCGGACGCGCGCAGCCATTAGTTGTTTATGATCTTGACGGCGATGGCAGCAAGGAGATTGTCACCGCTATCGACAATTATATTCTCGCCTATCGCTTTGACGGTTCCTCGTTGTTTACTCCGCACTCGGGTGAGGAAGTTATTGTCGAGCGTGAAGTCTACTATGGCAGCGGCAAGGTCTATGATACCCTGGCGGTCTACGGACGGGTAACCAATGGTCGCCGAATCAACCTACCGCTTGCCTGCGGTGATTTGGATGGTGACGGTTTTGCCGAAGTTGTTGTTGTTACGGATGCCGCCACCGTCGCCTGTTTTACAACGGCGGCGTTGAGCTTTACCGGTGAGGCGATTAAGCTTTTTGAGGAAACAACGGATGCGCCGGTGAATGTGGCACCAATGCTGGTGGATTATGATCCGCAGTCGGCAGGAACGGAAATACTCGTTATCAATACCGTCGCCGAGATATTAGTCTTCGACAAGAATGGCAATCGGCTAACCGGCGGCAGCCTTGACGAGGCACCCTCTCGGGTGATGGCTGATGCTTCGGGAAGTTTCCTCTTGTCGATACCTGATTGGGAGCAGGGGGTACCGGCGGCGGAGAGAAAAGCGAATCCGCGGGGCGCCGCCGCCGCTGACTTTGACGGTGACGGTGAATATGAGACCGCGGCGGTCTATTTCAACGGCACCTTGATAATTAACTATGAAGAGCTGTTGCTGATTGATGTCGGTGCGCCGATCTGTTCGGAGATGTCGCTGACTGACATTGACGATGACGGCTTGCTGGAGATTCTTTTCTGCGGCGACAACCTGATTTATGCCTATAATTACAACGGCACAATCGTCAGTGACTTCCCCATTACGGTCAGCCACTATATTCCGGCGGGCCCGATACTGACCAACCCCACGGTAGTCGATCTTGATGGTGACGGATCTAAGGAACTCTTTGTCGGTACCGGCAACGGCGAGCTGGTGGGATTTGATCGTCAGGGTAACCGGTTGCCGCGATTTCCGTGGGCGGTGGGTGGTCGGATTGAGACGCTGCCGGTTTTTGCCGGCAGCGGTAACGGTGGCGGGTTATTTGCCCTTACTCGTGAAGGTGAGATCAACGGTTTTGTTTCGGAGCCGCCGACGCTGATTGAGTGGAATGCCCTTTACGGCTCAGCGGCCAACCTGGGCAGCTACACCAAAGAATTGCAGCCGGCAACGAAGTATGACAAGGCGATAGGTTATGTGTACAACTATCCCAATCCGGCTGGCGATCATACCACGGTCAGATTCGGCTTGAAACAGGAGAGCGGGATTACGCTCCGATTGTATAACATGGCAGGCGACCTCGTCTTTGAGACGGGAATAGAGGGTTGGGGTATTGTGGACAACGAGTATGTTCTTGATTGCACCCGCTTTGCCTCCGGAGTCTATTTCTGCCAGTTGGAGACCGAATCGGGTGAACGCGAGTATTGCACAATTGCGGTTATGAAATAATTTCTATGTGGAGGATAGATTAATGATAAAGAGGTTACTACTCTTATTCGTCGTAATAACGTGGACCGGAGGAGTGCTGGCCGGTGAGCTGACACAGAGCGGGCAGATCGGCGGTTTTCTACAGGAGAACGATCTGAAAACCTACCAGCGATTGCAGGAATATAACGATCTTGCTTTTGCCTCCGGTTTCGATGATTTTCCTCTTCCTGCTGATGTCTTCGACTATTCTTATCGTTCCCCGGGCCGGGCGTTTTTCTCCTCGTTGCTGGTGCCGGGCGGCGGGCAGTGGTATAACCAGTCGAAAACCAAGGCGGCGGTGTTTTTCGGTATTGAGTTGATCTTCTGGTACGGTTATTTCTCCTATCACGGTACCGGCAAGGATCGGGAGGAGGAATACCGGGATTATGCGGACCAGTACTGGTCTCCGGAACTATACAGGAACTGGTTGATCGAGGAGAAGGGTGTCATCGACGATGAGGACACTACATTGTTTACTCACCATCTTCCCAACACCATGACGCAGCAGTATTACGAGATGATCGGCAAGTATGACCAGTTCAACTATGGTTGGCACGATACTGACTATCGCAGTAACGATAGCAATTCCGTCTACCGAACTCTATACCTGGAGATAAGAGACAGGTCGAACGACGCTTTCGGTAAAGCCAAAATAGTGGCGATCTTTTCCATTGCCAACCATCTTATATCGGCATTTGAAGCAGCGCTGGCGGCTAAACGCTACAACCGCAGCCAGGATTCCTTCGCCAGATTACGCGTGAAAGCAAGCTTGGCGAGTTATGGCGGTGAGACGATTCCCAGGGTGACATTAACCTATGGATTTTTCTAAAATGATTCGGTCTCTGTTACTGATGTTTTTGATCCTGCTGAGTAATGCGGGAGCGTTGTCTGCGCTTGATCTCAAACCCTCCGAGTTGTTACCACCGGCGGCGATAACCCTGGCACAGCAGGAGGACAAAACCGGCTTTGTCGAAGTGGAGAAGCTGCTGCCGGAGGAAAGGGGCGGCCTTAAGAATCCCTGGCAGGCGTTTGCCATGTCCCTGTTAGTTCCGGGAGGAGGTCAGCGTTATGTCGGTTCCGGTTTCAAGTCCAAGGTATTTTTCTTTGCGGAGATCGCTCTCTGGTCGACATTTCTCTCCTTCCGGCAATTGGGCGGCTGGCGCAAGGATGACTACAAGTTGCTGGCGCAAGCCGACGCCGGTACCGACCTGACCGGCAAGGATGACGAGTTCTATGATCTGTTAGGATTCTATGATTCCCGCGAGGATTACAACAAAATCGGTCGTGTCGGTGATCGCCACCGACCCTACTATCCCGATAACAGCTACTATTTCTGGAAATGGAATTCAACTGCGTCGCGGCTGCGTTACCGGGAACTGAAAAACGACAGCCGCTCCTTCTATCGTAACGCCAACTTTGCCCTCGGCCTGTTAATCGCCAACCATGCTCTTTCCGCCGCCGATGCCTTCCTGGCCGCTAAGCGCCATAACCGCCGACGTCAGTCCGGTTTCTCGGCAATTAATCTGCAATTGCGCCCGGAGGGGGGATTCATGATAACACTGGTTGCGGGGATTTGATGCGTTGTCACACCTGTCTGCAAGATTGGCGAGCCTGTTAGCGATAACTCTGCTGCTTTTCGCCTGTTCATCGCTGCCACCACCGGCGCTAAAACTTCCGACCTCAGTCACCAAGCTCAAGTACCTCGGTGAAATAACCGGACGTCTGGGCGGGGAACCGCTCCAGTCACCACAGGCAATTTGTTTTGATCCCGCCGGCAACATGTACATCGTTGATGAGGGCAACAGTCGGATCGTCAAGCTGAGTTCCAATTTCGATTTCATTGCTGAAAACGGCGGCTTCGGTTCGGAGCTTGGCGGTCTCAACCGGCCGCTTGACATTACCACTTCCGGGGGGATTAACTTCTTCATCCTCGATCAGGGCAACCGCCGGATTATCAGGTCGGATTATAACCTGGTATTCGCCGACCAGATCGACTTCGATGATAGTCCGGAACTGATGTCGCTGGGACAGGTGGAAGCAATTGCCGTCTCGCGTTACGGGGAGCTTTATTTGCTTGATCCCGATAATCTGCGGGTGCTGGTGCTTGATAGCGATTATGCCTTCGACCGTGAACTGGTTGCCGCCGGTGGCTTTTCCCACTGCTCCCGGGTCGGAGTGGCGTCCAGCGGCGTGATTTACATCTACGATCGTGACGAGAATATAATTTACCACTTCAACAGCTTCGGCAATCTGGACGGCAAGTTCGCCCTGGCTGATGCCGGTGTGTTTGGTGGATTGGTCGCCACGGAGAATTACCTTATCGCCACCGACAGCAGGCGCAATGAACTGGTTCTGTTCGACCATCAGGGCAATCGGCTGCTGGCGGTCGGCTCACATGGAAGCGGCCCTTACAATCTTAATTCACCGACCGGCATTGCGCTCCGCTTCGATGGCAAGCTCTTTGTCTGTGATTCGGGCAACAATCGCATTGTTTATTACGAAATCATTTCGGACTAATGCGCCGAAACATGGTTCTCCTGTTTCTTTATCTCCTCGCTGTTCCCGTCGTTACTCTGGCTGATACCGATGATATCGGGGCGCAGCATCACGGCATCGAGATCAGGCGCGTAATCACGGGAATCGAGAATGGCTGCTTTGAAGTCGAGTCTCTTGCTGTGAGCACAATTATTGTCACTCAGGCAAGTGATACCCTCAAGCGTGGCTCTGATTATTCTTATGCTAAGTGTATGGTTACTCTCAATGTGCCAATCCTCAATAGTGATACTTTGTATCTGATAGCATTTTCTGATTCACCCCTGCTCAGACGGCAATACTCGCTGCGGCCCTTTCGCACGCAATTGAGTACTGCGCCTGTCGCCGATCACGAGAAATCGGTGGTCACAAGGCCGACAACGCCTGCCGGTCTGAAGATCAGCGGCACCAAATCGTTCTCGGCCGACTTCTCCGATCGCGGCCGGACGAATTTTTCGCAGGGGCTGGCCTTGACCCTGAGCGGGGACATTGGTCATGGTATCATGGTTCGCGGCAGTTTTTCTGATCGTGGTCTGCGTGATAGTCGTCTGGTAACGAAACGTTTCTCGCAACTGGAAAACGTCTACCTCGAAGTGGAATCAGAGCACCTAAATGGCAAATTCGGTAATTTCGAGTTGCGCGAAGATCGTTTTCACTATCTCCGGCTGGTACGAAATGTGCAGGGTTTGAGCCTGCAATACCACAGCGACAACTACTCAGTGGAGTCTTCACTGTCGCTTCCTCCCGGCAACTTCGCCACCAACAGCTTTACTGCGGTGGAAGGTGATTACGGACCATATCGATTGAAAGACAAGAATGACCAGATTGGGATCGCCGTTCTGGAAAACTCGGAGACCGTCTGGTTCAACGGTAGTAAGCTTCTTCGCGGTCGTGACCAGGACTACTATGTTGACTACCTGCAGGGCGAACTCTATTTCACCGGACGGATGACAATCGATAGCGGCGATCGAATTCGCGTCGACTTTGAGTGCCGTAGGGCGGAATACCGCAAGACCCTGGCTACCGGCGTGGTAACCGGACAACTGGCGGGGGAGCGGCTGGAACTCGGCCTTGGCGTAGCTTCGCTGGTGGGGTCTGGTGATGACCCGCTTGACTTTTCTCTTACCACCGAGGAAAAAGCTCAACTTGGCAACGCCGGTGACGATGCCGGCAAGGCGATGATGTCCGGTGCGGAATATGTCGGTACTGGAGCGGGCGATTACCGGTTGGAGATCGACTCAGTTATTGGTGAAATCTACTACTTCATGGGCGACAGCCTCGGCGACTATCGCGTCGCTTTCAGTGAATCCGATTCCGGCGATTATTTCTATCTGGGGGGTGGTGAATATCGTTTTGTCGGTCCGGGATTGGGGCGCTATTTGCCGGTCAAGAGTATCCCTTTGCCGGAAGGGGTGACAATCGCCAGTGGGCGTCTTGGTTATCACTTATCTGACAGATTCAAGATCACTACCGAAGCGGCACTCTCAAACTATGATCGTAACCGCCTTTCGCATCTCGATGACGATGATAATTTCCAGGCAGCCGGACAGGTCAACCTCGAATATCGAAACTGCTCAGGAAGGCTTTCCGGCAGCCTTGCGGCGGAGTATTTGCCCGCTGGATTTTATCGCCTGAGCCGACTCGATTATGTCGAGGAAGACTACCTCTGGCAGCGCGATACAAAGGGTCAGTCTGACCGTCAACGTTACCTGGCGCGGTTGTCCACCCGTTTCAGCAAATACGATCAGACTGCTTGGGAGTTTGGCTATACCGCTGAAGCGGGCGGGTTTCGCGGCGTGCGAGGTAATCTACAGAGCAAGATCGAAGGTCTGACCGGCTCCTCTCTTACACTTGACATGAACTACACTAACTCCGAGGATGTTAACTCTGACAATAAGCTCTTTGGCCTCAAACCACATCTAACCTGCAAATTGCTGCCGGTACAATTTGATCTCAGTGGCGAGTATGATATTCGCACCTGTTCACCGGTATCTGGTCAACGTTCAAGTAGCAGTCGACGTGAACTGGCGGTCGGCGCCGCTTACAGCGGTATCAGCATCAGCGGCAGGCAGAAGGAAAATTGGCAGAAGGCGGCTGTATGGCAGAGGCTGGATCGCAAGCGCACCCTCTTACTGCGAGCGGATCGCGGTCTGCCAGGTCGCGGGCGACTGAGGTTTACAGCGGGGATCAATCGGCTCGATGATCTGAGCGGCGGTCGGCAAAGCTACGAGACCGGCGCGCTTGATCTGATCTGGCCTGGTCTGGGCGATATTCTTAGTCTCAACACGAAGCTGAGACTCAACCGCCGTGGACGCTGGCAGACCAATCAAACCTATCTCAAGGTTGATGAAGGCGAAGGCGACTATGTCCTGATTGACTCGGTCTACCTGCCGGAAGCGCGCGGCGATTATATCCTGGTAACCGAGCAGGTGGGGGATGTCGGATCGACCCTGGAGGCGGAAAAGAGGATGCAAATGGAGGTCGACCTACAGGAACTCTGGGGCACTATCTTCACTCGCGGCACCTTCCTGCGGTACGATAGCCACCGGCGCGAAATAGGTGAGGTCTCGTCACGGTTTAACGGAAGGTGGCTGCTGCCGCAGTATGGCTACTTCGATGACGATGCCATCAGGTTTGTATATCAGCGGCACGAATACCGCCTGAAACGATTCGATCGCTTTCTTGGTTTGCGGAGGGAGATCACCTATCGACACCGAGATGAGAAAAA
>JAGLUH010000263.1 GCA_023134875.1 Candidatus Zixiibacteriota bacterium | reverse complement strand
TTGTCGATAATGACATTACGACCCTTGGGGCCGAGCGTGATCTTCACCGCATCGGCAAGCTTGTCAATACCTTTCTTTAGCTTGTCGCGCGCTGAAGCAGAAAATTCTATTTGCTTTGCCATTTGCATTTCTCCTCTTTACTTAGTGCTACTTCAAGGTGGCCAGAACGTCAGATTCCCGCATGATCAGGTACTCGTTGCCGTCAACAGTGACTTCACTGCCAGAGTATTTTCCAAAGAGAATACGGTCGCCTGCCTTGAGGGAGGATGCGATAAGTTTACCATCGTCGGATACCCGTCCAGGCCCGACAGCGATAACTTCGCCCTCTTGCGGCTTCTCCTTGGCGGTGTCGGGAATAATGATTGCACCCTTTTTGACTTCTTCCTGTTCGAGGACCTTGACCAGAATGCGGTCGGCCAGGGGATTAATTTTCATGTCTTAACTCCTTCTCTTGTAACGTATTGAGTTTATGGTTGCCGTTTCTCGTTCTATAAAACTCTCTGCCTGTTTCCTTCTGCTGTTAGCACTCACTTGCAATGAGTGCTAACAAAACCAAGAGGTCAAAATATAGGCGGCATCGGGAAAATCAAGCGCTTTTTTCGTTTTTTCTTTTAGATAAAATGCTTAGCGATTCAACTCGTAAATCAGTCGCATTCCCTGGAGAGTGATATCGGGCCGGATTTCAGATATATGCTTTGATTGCGGTGCAATCGCCGGCGCCAGACCGCCGGTGGCAATTACACGGGGTTTGGTCGGCATCTCGGCAGCGATACTGTCGATGATATGGTCGGTCTGACCTACCGCTCCCAGGTAGAACCCCGATTTCATGGCTTCCTCGGTGCTTTTGCCGATCACCTGAGCGGGTTTTTCAAAGGACACTTTGAACAACTGCGCCGCCCGGTGCGCCAGGGTCGACAGCGCCGTCTCTATGCCGGGGGCGATTACGCCGCCGACATAGGCGCCGCCGCCGGAGATGATATCAAAAGTGGTGGCGGTACCGAAATCGACCACGATAGTCGGCCCGCCGAAACGATCATAGGCGGCAGCAGCATTACAGATACGATCAGCGCCGACCTCGGCAGGAGTGGGATAATCGAAGGTGATATTCAGTTTGACGGACGAATCGACAAACAATGGTTCCAATTGATAATAATCTGTGGCCATCTGACGGTAGACAGGCTCCAGACGGGGGACAACGGTGGCGACTGTTATCCCGTCCAGCTTCGTGAACTTCTCAAGGTCGAGGAATTGCTTAATCAGTACGCCGCATTCGTCAGCGGTTTGCGCATGACCGGTAGTGGTGCGAAAGGAAGCAAGCAGCTCCTTCTTCCGAAAGAAACCGAAAACGGTATTGGTGTTACCGATATCAACTGCAAGCAGCATTATTGGTTCTCCCTGACCGCTAATATAATTACAGGTGGCCGGTGAGCAAGCGCTTCCTTGTTGATGGTGGATTGGAACGAAGCTGGTAGATCAAAGCGCTTGGTGTCTTGATAACTCATCCCGCATCACACGAAAAGAGCCCTTATCCTGTCGAATGCCTTGTTGATCTCGTCAAAGGGGACGCAGAACGAAAGTCTTAAATGACTTTCGCCCGTTGGCCCAAAGGCTATTCCTGGTGTTGTTGACACTCTCCCCTTTTTCAAAAGGTTCTTGCAGAAGGCCATTGAATCCTTTCCTTCCGCCAACAGTATTTTCGGAAACATGAGATAGGAACCATCTGGTCTCTGGTAGGCGAAAATCGAATCGAGGTCATCAAGGCGTTCGCACATCAGATTACGAGCGGCAAGATAGTGGGCCTTGAACTCTGAGACGCAATCCTGCGGACCCTCCAGGGCGGCAAGCGCTGCATACTGAGATACTACCGGGGCGCATATAGCAAAGGGGATGTGCGCCTTGTGTAATCTGCGGAATCAACGTTTCGTCCGCGTGCAAGTAGCCGATACGCCACCCTGTCATGGCGTAGGTTTTCGTAAACGTATAGCAACTGATGACATGTCCTTTCATCTCTGGAATAGAGCCGATAGAGAAATGCTCAACGACCATCGTAGATGAAGTACTCGTATGCTTCATCCGTAATGATCATGAGGTTATGCTGCAGGGCGAGTGCCGCCAGTTCACGGAGCTCTTTCTCGGAAAGAACCGTGCCGGTTGGGTTATTAGGCGAGCAACAGAATGATCGCCTTCGTCTGTGGAAGTGATTGCTTTCCTGATAGCGTCAAAATCGAGGGCGAAAGCCATCTTCCTCAATGGTGGGGACCAATACCGGTTTTCCTGAGGCGATTACGACCTGCCGGATATGGGTGGAATAAGTCGGAGTAAACAGAAGGACTTCATCTCCCGGATCAATTATCGCCATGATGGCAGCGGCGAGTCCTTCAATAGCGCCGACCGTAACGAGAATCTGCGAAATATCAGCTTCGACATTGTTGTCCCTTTTCAGCTTTTTGGCAATTGCCTGTCGCAGGCTGACAAGGCCGGCATTCTCGGAGTACCCGGCAACCAAACCGTCCCTGATGGCAGCAATTGCACCTTCTCGAATATGTTCAGGGGTCCCCGAAGTCGGCTTTGCCCAGGAGAGAAACGCCACATCATCGACTTCCTTTGACAATCTGGTCATCTCATGGATCGCCGATTTCGGTATCTGCGAAACCCGTTTCGATATTAGGGTTCTTTCTGTCATCTTCCTACTCTCCTTTCTATTCGAAATCAATCAAACACTCTTACGCCGGACTTTGAAATATCCGTTACCGCTCATACGTTCATCCCTTTTAGCACGATATCACCTTCAGTAACACCGATATCATCCGCTATAATTCGGCATTTGGTCTTTAGCAGGAAGAATATCGGACGGTTCTCATTCGAAAGACCCTCGTAATTTCCCTGTCCTTTAGCCAGAACAAACTCAGATTCACCCAGAAGGTGTATAAACTCTCGTCCGCAGATACTGGGAATCGTACCGGGGGCATCCGTACCGGAGGAAATGATTGTCGCCACTTTATCAAGGCCAGCCTGGATCGCATCCTCAGCAATTGCGTCGTTTATAACCGGCGTTTCTCGAACGACATACACCACAGGCTTCTTCATCTGCTCAATCAGAAGCCTATCAAAAACAGTTTCACCGGCATTGTCACCAATGTAGAGAATCCGTTCAGACTTTACCAGGTAGTTCTTAAATGCGGAGTAATCACAAATCGCGAAGTCTTTTTCCAGCGCTTCCTTGATTGCTGTATCAATATCAAAGGAGCCGCTCGGCCCGAAGTCAATCACATTTCCTGCTATCGCAATCCTGATCGCGGCTAACAGACTGTCATGGGATTCTTCAATCGTTCTCTTCAGAGAAGGATATAATGCAAGTGCCTGCTGTGTGCTTTCGCGTTTTAGTTCTCGAAAAGGATCGGGATTTTTCGTAATTTCTCTCACCTTTCGGTAAACCAATCTTCCTATCTCCGGTGGCGTGCTTTCAAGAGATATATGGCTTAGCATCACGCCCAATTCATCGAGAATCCGCTTCAACAGTTTTTCGTCATCAGTAGCAATTCGCCCCGCGCGGAGCGCCTGGTCGAAAAAACAAGGAATACAATCAAGATATGTTTTCATTGGGCTTTTCACTTCCTGATGAAGCATCCATCAGATAGACATAAGGAAACCTTTGTTCTCATGGTTGCTTTCAACGCTCCCTTTGCCGCTACATACAAGAACTCTGTATTTGATACTATGCGTATTGACTGCTATCTCCCCATCTTGAAGCGTGCCGGCAATACATACTTTTCACCACTATATTCAATCTGGATCAGTTCACCGTCCGCCAACATTTGTTTGACAATACCTGATACAGAAAATGCCTGCTCTATTTCGTGAGCCTGCTCCAGGCGTAACGGATGGCGTGAACCGATTTCGAGGATTGCCTGCCGGGCATCTGAGAACTCTTGCAAGCCGAATTCACCAGATTCCAATCCCGGTATTGCCGTCGCCTGTCCGATTATTTTCTGCGCTTTCAGAATGGTCACCGCATCCGGCTGCTTGACCCAGGGCTCCGCTGGTGGACGGATAGGGGTGAGTACGTATACTCTATCCGGGTTTATCATATCAACGGCCTGTTTGATACTCTGCAGTTCCTCTTCCGTATCATTCAAACTTTTTACCAGCATCACTTCAATCCAGATTTGTCCGTCGTATTCATTGCGGAAGTCTGCTTGTCCCCGCAACATGGTGTCGAACTCGATACTCCGATGAGGCCTGTTGACGGCCCGGAACATCTTTTCGTTCCCCGCATCCAGTGAGGGAATCACAATGTCAGCTTTTTTCAGATCCTCTTTAACATCTTTCCGAAACAGCAGCGAGCCATTGGTAATCACAGCTACCGGTAGTTCGAGCTTGTCTTTGGTTTGCCGGATAAGCCAGCCCAGATCCTTACATAAGGCAGGTTCGCCATCACCGACAAAAGTAACATAGTCAGCTTTTGCATTCAGCGCCTGTTTAGTGATCTCAGCGAGGATATCTTCCCGGGGAAAGAAACTGTCCCTTGTCACAGCTAAGTTGGTAGTCTTGCCAAGCTGGCAATAAACACAACTATACGAACAAGTCTTGGGTGGGATCGGACTGACACCGAGAGACCGTCCAAGTCGGCGTGATGGTACTGGTCCATAAACGTACATAGAAACCTCTGAACTTCTCACAAAAGGTGAATGCAGAGTGCGAATGTCAAAAGTACAGGACTTTTGACCTACTGACTGGTCAATGTGTCGTACACCGAACGGTAGATGCTCTTTCTAAAGTGACATCGGATAGAGCGGCAGTCGTTGTCGACAGCTGTCTGGTAGAAGGCTACTCCAGAGAGAATTGGAGCGCCGACCGATATCGAACCATCTGCTTCTTCAGAAAGAGGAACCTGCCATAATCCTCCACCGCTTAATCCTTCGAAAGATGTAGGAATGTTGTTCTGGTCGTCATATCTCACCGACACGTCTGCGTAGTCATATGTTTCTTCTTCCCAAGTGTTCTCCAGACCAGACAGGTCGACATGCGCCTCAACGCAGATTGTCCTCTTCATGGAATTAGAGTTTTCCTCCATATTCACGGCTTCTGCTGGGCAACCGCACACAGCCCAGGCGCCAAGTGCCTCGTCGAGTGGGTGCTGTAGCACGTCATCTCGATATTTGTCAATATTATAGAATCGCTTAAATGCCTTCGGCCAGCCAGCATCTTCCGCGCTAAACAGAATGATTGCTAGATCAGGTCCCTTGGATTCCGACACTGGATTGGCAACACTCCTTACAACAAAGCGCTTCCGTGGGAGTTTCTGTATATACTCATCTTTTAGTAGAATACCCAAGTGTGTCGACTTCTTAAACAATTCGTTTGTAACAACGTGTTGCGCAGTGAGAATGCCCTGGATATTCTGCACCTGTATTAGAGTCCCCGATGCAATGAACAGTGGTTCTTCTCCTCTTTCCCCGACAAACATTGGTGCGAGACAGACACAATAAGGAGATACTGCTTCCTTTATGGCGTTGTTCGTTTTCTCTGGCAAGCTGCCAATCTTGATCTGCCTAGTTTTCATGGCTTTCTCTCTTGAATCCGCGGTAGATCAAGAGACTTGTCCACTTGACAATTTCCCATACCGTCATCAGCCCTTTTTTGATGGCATTGCTGGCACTATTCCCCGACAGGGGAATTCTACGCTTTCGGGCCGACCATCTTTTCCGGTCGTACCTTCTCGTCGAATTCCGCCGCTGTCAGGATACCCAGCGCAACGGCTGCTTCCTTTAGTGTACTGCCGTCGGCATGTGCCTTCTTGGCGATCTTGGCGGCGTTGTCATAACCGACATGCGGGTTCAACGCCGTCACCAGCATCAGCGAGTTGGTCAGATGCTTCTTGATGTTGTCTTCCAGCGATTCGATACCGGCCACGCAGTTGTTATTGAAGGACTCGCAGGCATCGGCCAGCAGCCGTATCGATTGCAGCAGGTTGTAGATCATCACCGGCTTGAAGACATTAAGCTCGAAATTGCCCATCGAGCCGCCCATATTGACGGCGACATCATTGCCGATCACCTGGCAGCAGACCATCGTTATCGCTTCCGACTGGGTTGGATTGACCTTACCCGGCATGATCGACGAACCGGGTTCGTTGGCGGGCAGAGCAATCTCGCCGATACCGCAGCGCGGACCGGAACCAAGCCAGCGCACATCATTGGCGATCTTCATCAAGGAGCAGGCCAGGGTCTTCATCACACCGGAAGCCTCGACAATCGCATCATGACCGGCCAGCGCTTCGAACTTGTTGGGCGCGGTGACAAACGGTTTGCCGGTGATGTCGGCGATTGCCCTGGCGGACTTGACTGCGAAATCAGGATGCGTGTTCAAACCGGTACCGACGGCGGTGCCGCCCAGCGCCAACTCGTAGAGATGTGGCAGGCAATTTTCGATCCGCTTCAAACCGTTGGTCAACTGCTGCGCATAACCGGAAAACTCCTGACCCAGGGTTAATGGCACGGCATCCATCAGGTGGGTGCGGCCGATCTTAATGATATCCTTATATTCATCCGACTTCTCTCGCAACGTATCGCGCAGCAACTTCACCATCGGGATCAGGCGGCGGTGAATCTCCTCTACTGCGGCGATATGCATCGCTGTGGGAAAGGTGTCGTTGGAAGACTGCGCCTTGTTGCAATGATCATTGGGATGAATCGGCCTCTTGGAACCGAGTTCACCGCCGGCCAGTTCAATCGCGCGGTTGGCGATCACCTCATTGGCGTTCATATTGGTTTGCGTGCCGGAACCGGTCTGCCAGACGACAAGCGGAAAATGCTCGTCAAGTTTGCCCTCGATTACCTCGTCAGCAGTCTTGATAATCAGGTCAGCCTTGTCGGCGGGCAGGGTGCCGAGCTCTTTGTTGATCAACGCCGCCGCTTTCTTGAGGATACCGAGCGCGCGGATAATCTCGCGCGGGAAACGTTCGCCGCCGATCTTGAAATTGATCAGGGAACGCGCCGTCTGTGCGCCATAATACTTCTCCGCCGGAACCTTGATTTCCCCCATCGTATCAGTTTCGACTCTGTATGCCATGACGATCTCCTTGGTTAGGTCAGGTTTTGAGTAATTGAGATTATCAAAACGACCGCAATTGTCAACCGAATTCTCCGATTTAAGCAGTATTCCGCTTGAATTCCAGGACAGTGGGACATACCTTTCCAGAGAAAGAAGTATACAGTAATAATCGTAGAGGTGAGAGATAATGGCTATACCTAAAGGAGAGCACATCCGTCTACCGTTGCTCAAAAGGATTTCTGACAGAAAACCCCATCACAGACGCGAGTTGACCGATGCGTTGGCCGAGGATTTTCAGTTGACTCACGAGCAAAGAACGCAAGAGTACCCCAGTGGAAATGGAGTCATATTCGACCATAGAGTTGCTTTCGCCGGTTCCTATCTCTACCACGCAGGGCTATTGTCCAGACCGGAGAGGGGCGTTGTTCAGATCACAAAGCGGGGTCTGGAGGTATTAGCCAGTAGGCCGGAGAACCTCTATGACAACTTCCTAAGGCAGTTTCCGGAATTCGCCGAATTCATTAAACCCAAAAAGGCGAAAAAAGCAGACGAGGTGGCAGAAGACGTACCTCGTGATAGCACACCCAAAGAATCCCTTGAGGCTGCACTGAAGGGGCTCAATGATATGTTATCATCGGAACTGCTCGAAGAGGTTAAGTCCTGCACACCAATGTTTTTTGAAAGATTGGTTGTTGATCTTCTGATCAAAATGGGATATGGCGGCAGCCGGCAAGAAGCGGGTAAAGCTATTGGTAGGTCTGGAGATGGTGGAGTGGATGGTATTATCAGTGAAGATCGACTCGGGCTTGACAGAATTTATATCCAGGCCAAGCGTTGGGATGACACCACTGTGGGCAGATCAGAAGTACAGAAATTCGCCGGCGCGCTACAGGGAAAGAAAGCGAAGAAAGGGGTTTTCATTACCACTTCCTCATTTTCGAAGGGAGCACGAGATTACGTTACTGATATTGATTCCAGAATAATCCTGATTGACGGCGTCGAACTAACTTCCTACATGATCGAATTCAGTGTGGGTGTCTCAACGGAATCTCATTATGAGCTTAAGAAGATCGACGAGGATTACTTCGCTGGTGAATAAGCACACCCTTGGAAATCTAAATCCGGCAGGAAAAAACAAGAAGGAGTTCCCTCCTCACTTAAGGAACTCCTTCAACCCCTCCTAAGTGCAGTACCCTTCACCGCCATTCTGTCTGTAAGAGTAACTGACTTCGCAACTAACATATTAAGCAGAAGATATGCCGCAAAATCGGGTTTCTGACCTATTGGGCTAACGTGCTGATAGGCAAGACATTAACGGAAGGAAAAGAGTGCCAAAGACGGGGTCTGTACTCCCCTGGTCGCAGATTGTGCGGCAAGCATACGTGGTCGCATAGGATTGAAAAAGGTAAGCTGTTAAAATATACTGCATTATCAGAACGCAAAGCTTGCGGCAAGTTGTGCGAGTATGCAGATACCACGTGGCTTGCTGTCAGCACCTATTCTGTTGCGCAAAATGGCATTTGGGCGTAGTTTGAGTACAAACCGGGGAATCTTGGTTATTAAAGCAGAGGAGAAATACATGCGGGTCGCTGTGCTTATCTCAATGGTATTGGCGTTGATAGTCGGTTGTGACAATAAGGGCACAGATACGAGCGGGGCGATATCGGGTTATGTCTATGAGGCGGGTACTTCTGAGCCGATTGCCGCTGTTGAGGTAACCTGCGGCGGTGTCTCTTTTGTTACCGGCATTGATGGTGAGTATGAGATATTCGGTATCGCCACCGACTCGCAGACCATCACCGCGACCAAGGGCGGCTACAATTCCTACAGTGCAACTGTCAATGTCGAAACCAGCACGACGCATAACATATACCTGACTCTCTCAACCCCCAGTTCTACCACCAACCAAATCAGGATCGAATGTCCTGTCAATGTACCGGTGCCGATTCAGGATACGACCATTGCGATTGACGTCTATATTACCAGTGATGTAAACATTGGCGGTTTCTCCCTCGGATTCCATTACGATTCGGAAGATGTGGAGATCATCGATGCCACCCCCGGACCGGCATTGCCGCCCGACCCGCTTCTGCTGACGACGTTCATTCCGGCAGACAACCTGGCTCTAATTGGGTTTGTCGATTTTTCTGGTGTGACGCCGATTACACCGCAAAACGATACTAAACTGTTTTCACTGATAATGAGAATCCCCGCTGGAATTTCCTCCCAATGGATCGATATTGATTCCTCCTTTGTGCCGCCGGTGAGTCAATTCATGTTGGCTCCTCAGGGTGGCGGTACTATCTACCCCAGCTACCATGATTGCGGCAGTGCCGATATTCATGTTGGCAACTAACAATTAAAATTGCAAAACCGGTGGTTAATACCGATACTCTGACTCATGGTATCTTTTAATCGCTGGCTTGTTGCCTGCTGTTTGTGCGCTACTCTGGCCACCTCGGCAACCGCATTCCAGCTTGACTCGCCCTATCTGGATGTCATCAGGCGGGGGATGGAGTTAACGATTACCGATCACTATGACGACGCCTGTGTGCTTTTTGACAGTCTTATATCCGAGGATTCCACCGATCATGCCGCCTACCTCTTTCTGGCCGGTGTCTATCACGCTGAGATGACTGATAGAGAGGATTATGCTGACATTCACCTATTCCATGATTCAATCGAGAAAGCAATCAGGCTTGCCAGAAAGGCGATCAAAGAGAACAACAACCCCGCCTGGGCTTATCTGACCTGCGGGAACGCTCATGGTTATGTCGCCGCCTATGAGGGGAAAAACGGCTCATGGTTTGCAGCCCTTAAACAGGGAATCAAAGCCAAGAACTGTTACTTGAAGGCACTGGCGCAAGATTCCACCCTTTACGACGCCTATCTCGGGCTGGGAACCTATCACTACTGGAAATCAGCCAAAACCGAGTTTATCAACTGGCTACCCTTTGTCAAAGATCGCAAGCAACAAGGCTTGTACGAACTACAACTGGCGGTCGATTCGTCACTCTTCTCCGGTGATATGGCAATCAGTTCGCTGATCTGGATACATCTCCACCGCGGCGACCCGATCTCCGCTATGCGGCTCTCCCAAGCCCTACGAGCAAGGTATCCCCATAGTCGCCTGGCAATATGGGGGCTGGCGTTTTCCAGCCTGTATAGTGGTAAATTGCACGCAGCGGCTGATTGCTTCGGGGAGTTGATCGAGGCTGTCGCCGACGATCCGGAGCAGAACTACTTCAACCTGATCGAATGTCGCTGGCACCGGGGGGTTATTTTCAGGAGAGTGGGGCAGCGACAAAAGGCTCTTGAGGAGCTTGATCTCCTGTTGAATTACCCACTATCAGATGATGTTGCCAAACGCCAGCAAGAAAAGATAAATAAGGCAAGAAAACTGAAAGACGAACTCGAACTATAGCGAGAGTGATTTCCTGTTATTGCTAAGATTCCGTTTCAGCCCCATCCTGACTGCTTCGCTTCCCGGGCTACTAAGTCGTCCCGCTGCTGCTGGTCTGCTGTGGCGATGGGGGCGCATAGTAGTGCAGATAACTCACCAGTGCCCAGATACCACCCATGCCGAGCCAGAGCCAACTGTTTCCGGTAATGGAACCACTTACCTGGGCGTTGAGAAAAGCATATATCAGAATCAGCGTAAAAGAACGATAGATAATCATCGCCCTTTCATTGCCGCGCAGCGCCACCCTTAGTCGCCAACAGTATCGAACTACTGCCGCCAGCATTCCCAGAAGAAGAGCAAGGCCGGCGATACCATGCTCGGCCGCGAACTCCAGGAAAATATTGTGCGGGTATCGGAACTGGTGGTGAAGAAATCCTGCCGTTCCGACTCCCGTCAACGGGTGTTGCCGGAACAGTTCCACCGCCAGTTGCCATTCTCTGATGCGTTGAATTAAAGAGATATCGGGTCCACCTTGACCTACTGTGGTCAGGCGCCCGGTAATCACAGTTTCCGGCAGCATACTCTGTAGAAGCAGGACTGCGGCGATGAATACACCGATATAAGTTGCCTGCCGGACTACGGAGCGACGTCTGTTAGACCACAACAGAAAAATAACAACTGTAACAATCAGAGATAGCATCGGGCCCCGGGACCCGGAGACTATCATCAGGTAGAGAAGGCAGACAACAATCACCCACTTGAAGAGGTGGTATCCCTGGTTTCTAACGTTGCGGGAAAGTGAAAGGAGCAAGATGGCCGTCAGTCCCATCGAGCGGGAAAACCAGATCGGATTGTCTGCCCCAAAAGCGTAGCGGCTCGTGAGAGCGTCCCGAAAGAAGAGAATATCTATGTATGATGCTACGGCAAGGACGAGACCGAAGCCGGCAATAGCCCACAGCAGTCTCAGCAGTAACTTCAGGTCTTTGCCCAGTATCACAATCCCAAACAGGGCAACATTGAGGATTACATACATGGCGATCTTTTCCAGCGCTGGTCCCGGGGCAGGGGTGTAGAGAAAACCGACAAGCATTAGCGCAAAAACCAGCGCCACTGCTGTCGGGATGAAACCTTTCTTGAGCCTGGCGCCAAACCGATAGAGATGCACGCCGTAACCGCAACCGATAATTGCGAACAAGAGAGCAAGCGTGTAACCGGCGAAACCCAGACTGCCCCAGGAGAAACCCACCAGAATGAAACCGGAGACCTGGAAAGCGAGAGCAAGTTCGAGCCGCCACAGTGAGAGAATAAGCAGGCAGAACAATGATGTTACCGCCAGAGCCTGCTGGGGCGCCAGATAGATGCTCAGGACGGCAATCGAGGTGACCAGGAGATTGAGCAGAATAAATCGGTAACCGCCCGACCACCAGCGGGGAGAAGTAGCAACAACTGGTAAGGAGTGCTGCATATTCTCTTAGGTGTCAAGAATGAGATTGAGCCGCTTGAATAAGCGGTGCAACCAGAATGACTTGAGGATTGTCCGCCATTTGGCGAACCGGGCGGCATCTGTTTTCTTAAGGTCAAGCAGAAACTCAATCAGCCAGACCCAGAGCAGGCTCAAGATCAGTGCTATGAAAGCGGCCACCAGCACTAGGACCGATCGTTTCGGCTTGAATTTCAACTCAGGAACAGCAGCCCGGTCCAGAACCGATATGGTTGAAGTAGTCTTGCTCTCCTCTATCTTGGCCTGTTCGTATTGGCTGGTTAGCAATTCGTAGACGGTCTCCTGGATTTTGACGTTACGCATGAGACGCGCTAATTCAACGGCTAAATCAGGTAGGTCAACAAGGGGGCGATGAAGCAGGAAACTGGAATCCATATCGTCACCGCCAAACTCGATTTTCCTGATCTGGTCGTGGAGTTCGGTGATACGATCAGCCATCTGTGTCACTTTGGGATGAGTCGATTCCATCGATTTCAGTAGCAGTGCGAGTTCAATGTTTGCAAGTGTTTTCTCCGATTGTAACTGGGAGACAATTTCTATTTGAGCCTTGGTTTGCTCGTCCAGCATTACCGCCCGGTTCTTCTCCTGGAAGCTGACCAGGGAATCCTCGGCAAACCGAAGTGCAACCAGCGTCTCCTGCAGTAGGCTTTCGATGAACTCCCGACTATTTCTTGCTCGGCTGACTGTAACGCTGCGATTTACCTGATCCAGTTCATCTACAAGCTGGTTGGTGACGTTGGCGGCCAGTACCGGTTCCTTGGCGATGTAGGTGATGTGAACCATGCCGTTGTCAAGCACTTCCGCTTTCATGTGATCATGAAACGTTTCCACCGCCCGCTCCATGTACTTATTTCCATAAACGTCCATCAGTTTGAACTTCACAATCACTGACTCTGCGACAACGCGACTCTGCGCGATAGCTGCCAGAACATCAGATGGCGACGCCATCATGGGCAGCTCCATCCCCCCAAAAATACTGGGTAGGGCACTCCCCAGATTGATTGCTTGCTGTTGGCTTTCCGGCGGTAGGATGGTCGCCTCGCCCCGATACCAGTTGGGAAGCGCCAGGGAAAGGAGTGCCACCACGACAGCGGCTGAGAATACGTTCAACAGAATATACTTCTTCCATTTCAACAGGATCAAAAGGATATCCAGCCAAAAATGCGAGTGATCTTTGTTCATCAAGTATTCCGACAGTCTCCAGTGGCGAAACGTTTTTTTCCTGTCTGAGTAGCTCTTCCTATCACCGGATCGCACCAGTTCGACGCATTATATCACCTCGCAACCGACTGTCAAGCCAAATCAGGTCACCTGATTTCCAAGACCAGCCGAGCGGGGGGCCTGGTAGGGTCTCTGCAGATGGGGAGCTATCTCGGACAGCTCAATACAAACTGTCGGGCTGGTTGACACTTCCTGAGTTGGTGGCGTTTGCTGCTGGTCAGTTGGTCAATTCCGTGACCTTTTGCAGCAACTCATCCACATTGAGCTTCGTAATATGGGCGTCGGCCTGGAGGAATTCAGCCCGTTTCTTCATACCCATGTCGCCGATGGAGGAATAGATGATCACCGCAGCTTGCGGGTATCGTCGCGATTACGAATAGCGCAAGTTAGAGCGAGACCGTCCATCTGCGGTATCTCAACGTCGCAGAGAAGCAGATCGAACTTCTCACCCTTCTCAATCAGGTCAAAAGCCTCTTTGCCGTTCTTGGTGGTAACTGTATTGTAACCGCGGTCACTCAATTCCACTGTAAGCATGTCCCGGACGGAACTTGAATCCTCAGAGATCAGAATCCTCTTGCCCCGACCGCTATCCTGATCCGCCTTCACTCCACTCTTCCGTCTGCAGGGTCGCGGTGAGGGCGAGAATAATGGTCTCGTAATCAAGCAACTGGATCATGTGATCTTCGCTCGGCTTAACAATGCCGATGACGTAGCGGTGATCGAAACCGGCGAGCACCTCTTCGGCATCGATAACATCCTTCCAGTAGAAGTGATGAATCCAGTCGATGCTGTCAACGAAGAAACTATGCGTACGACCGAAGAACTCCGTAATAATCGCCTTCTTGTGACCGGTTGCTGCGATAGCCTGCATCCCCAGGAAGGAAGCCAGGTCGATCACCGGCACTACCTCATCCCGATCGCGGAACACGCCTTCGACGTTTGGCGGTGAGTTGGGAACATCGGTCAGGCAGGGGGTTTCATTGACGATACGCCGCACCTTGAGGATGTTGATCCCAAATGACATGCCCCCCAACTTGTATTCCAGGACTCGCACTTCATTTGAACCTGACTTCAAATAAGATTCGGCTTCCAACTTCATGATATGGCTCCTTCTTTATCTACCGAGACGGAGAAACACCATTCTCCCTGCTCGGAAACAGATGCTCTGATTTCCCCTTGCATTGCCTCAACCGCCAGCTTGCAGAAATAAAGGCCGAGGCTGGCGCCCCGCAGTTTCCTCGTGCCCTGATGTTTTACTTGCATGAATTTCTCGAACAGTTCGTCAGGGTTGAGGACATCAACCTTCTCACCCGGGTTGGTTATCCTGACCTCTACCTGCTCTCCCTGGTCAATGGCTGCGAGGGTAACCGCTTCACCAGGCAGCGTGTTTCGGACTGCATTGAACAGAAAGTTGTCGAAAACGCGCAACAGCAAATCTCTGCCCACCACAACCATGAGATCATCGGCGGGATATTGCACGTCGAGAATTACATCATTCTCGGCAGCGGCAATAGTAACCAGTTGGGCGCTGTCGGACAGCGCTTCCTTGAGCCTGACGGGTTCCAGTTCCACCTGATAGGAGTTATTTTCGAGGCCAGGTAGATTGATCAGATCGTTTACGATCGACCAGGCGCGACGCAGCGCAACCGATGTGCTTGCCAGCAACTCGCGGTGAGGTTTCTTCTGCGGATCGTAACGATTCTCCTGTAACAAACGCAGCATCGTTTGCATCGCCGCCAGAGGCCCTCCAGGTCATGAATCAGGAAGAGCACCAGCGCCTGGCAATCCTCGACGGCCCCGTCATCTAGGCCCCTTTTTGTTATCACTGCCGGTTGCCCGCAATCTACTGTCTGTTTCATGATCGCCCGTCTCTTTTCTTTCAAACTCTTTCTTAGCGAGTGAACCGCTTTCTCCCACGAGGGAATACTACCCCCAACACCCTGCGGATTCTGTGCTCTATGCTCTACTTATCGGCATATAACATTGCTCCTCGACCAGGCCGGTTGCCGCCCTCTTGTCTCTTGCGGGGGAAGGACTTTCCGGCATACAGCCATCTTCACCACTCCCCTGGTTCAGACTGTTGCCCGATATCCTGGGAAAAGAAATCGAGCGGGAAAAGGGGAAAGCCAAAATGTTTGA
>JAGLUH010000262.1 GCA_023134875.1 Candidatus Zixiibacteriota bacterium | reverse complement strand
ATTTGCTCTCGTCAAGGAGAAGTTTCCGCAGGCTGTGATTACTATTGTCGGTGATGGCAGCGATGCACGCCGCTTACAGAAGCTGGTACATGAATTAGGATTGAGTGATGTCAACTTCACCGGCAGAGTTGAACGGGAGCAGATACTGCATCTTCTTGACCAGGCGGATATTTTTCTGAACTGTTCGCTGGTTGATAATATGCCCGTGGCGATTATCGAGGCATTCGCTGTTGGTCTGCCGGTGGTAACCTCCAATGCCGGCGGGATTCCCTACTTTGTTTCTGATGGCGAAAATGGTCTGGTACGTGAGATGAAGGATCACCGTGCCCTGGCGGAAGCGGTGATCGAAGTTGCCAGCAATGACGACTTGCGCGCGCGCTTGATTGCCGGCGGTAAAGCCACAGCCGCCAAGTGCCGTTGGGAGGCGGTTAAATGGGAGTGGGTGACACTCTATCGAGACTTGATAACCTGATATGAGTAAAGTAACAAAAGCTCTACGTAAGCTTGGCGCCGGTGAGTTCCGGGAGCTTGGCAGTCGCGTGCACGAAAGGCTGATGCGGCGGCATGAGAAACGACATTACGACAAACAAGGTAGTATGTTCGCACCGCAGAGCTATGCGCAGTTGTTTATTCCGCGTTTTCGGACGCAGTTTGAAAATCAAGCAACTGGTTGTGACCTGGTCGCGGCGTTGCGGGCGAAGGAGAACAACCCCTTCTTTGTTGGTTTCGACCAGGCGTCCCATTTTGGGGAGATGATCCGGACGCACAGGCCGAAGGAAACTGTCACCATCATCGAGTCCGCTGACAAGATCGTTGCCAATAAGTTTCCGATTCTCGGCTTAGGTTACATCTCCTATGGTGACCCGCCACGCTGGAACTATGATCCTGTAACCGGTAAGAACGCCCCTAAGGAATTCTATGGGCGGATACCTTACCTGGACGCCGCGGTCGTCGGTGATGCAAAAGTGATCTGG
Source organism: Candidatus Zixiibacteriota bacterium (assembly GCA_023134875.1). Lineage (GTDB taxonomy): Bacteria > Zixibacteria > MSB-5A5 > CAIYYT01 > CAIYYT01 > JAGLUH01. The sequence goes on along the minus strand of JAGLUH010000262.1, from coordinate 8,400 downwards.
GAGTTATCTCGTTTCCAGTTTGTCTATGACTTGGGCCAGGCGTATCTGTTGACTGGTGATGAGAAGTATGCCTGCAAATTCTTTGACCTGATTACTGACTGGAGTGAGTATCATCGCGATTACGAGGGCATAAATTTCTGCTCGGCGCTTGAATTTGCTTTTCGCAATCATTCCCTTTGCTGGGCGATTTATTTCTTCAAGGGATCGCAGTCGTTGACGGCGCGTCACGCTGAGAGCCTTTACCGGCTGGTATACCTGGGTGCGCATTTCATCAGCAACCATCTTTCGATTTACTTCTCGCCCAACACCCATCTGCTGGGTGAAGCCTATGAGCTCTACCTGACCGGCCTGGTATTTCCTGAGTTTGCCGAAGCGCCACGGTGGGAAGAGACTGGCTTGAAGATAACGACCACTGAGCTTGATAAGCAAATCACCGCCGATGGTATGCATGCGGAATTGTCAATGGCTTACCATGCCTACACGCTTGAGTTCATTCTATCAATGGCGATTCTGGCGGCTCAATACGGACGCCGGCTGCCCGACAAGTTTACCACTAAACTGGAAAGCCTGACTTCAGTATTGGGTGCGCTGCGGCGTCCCGATGGTTGCTGGCCGCATATCGGTGACGAGGATGGCGGCAGGCTTTATTTCCTGAGCCGCCGTCCTGCCGGTGATTACTATCCCACACTTGAAGCCAGCCGGCTGTTTCTCGGGCAGCAGGAGGAGGCTACCTGCCGGGAAAGCTTCTGGCTCACCGGTGTCGACTTGACCGCTGAAGCGCCGCCGGTTGAAACAACAGGTGTTGATGTCACTCAGAACATAACAACGGTGTTTTCTGACTCTGGCCTCATTATTTCACGCTCAATACAGAAACAGATGTATTCTCTCTTCCAGTGCGGTAAATTCGGTTTCGGCGCCTGTCCTCACTCTCATGCCGACATGCTGCACCTTGATATCGCAGTGGGCGAGGATAATTTTATCGTCGATCCCGGCACTTATATCTATACCGGTGACCTGGAAGCTCGCAATCGCTTCCGTGCCGTGACCATGCACAATGGTCCGGCGCCTGCAGGCATTAAGTTCATGGGGAAAACCGATCCCTTCGGTTGGAGGGACAAGCCTGACTGCACCATATCCCGGATTGCTATGGGTAAACAGTTTGCTTTCTACCAGGCAGGATATGAACATGCGGCAAAGGGTGCCAGGTATGCCTTACAGCGCTCGATCTTTTTCCTGCCTGATTCGTTCTGGCTGGTACGAGACACGATAATATCCGCCGACCCCCTCAGTTTTACCTGGAATCTGGTGACACCGGCAAAGTGTGAACAGAGCGGAGACCAGGTCAAGATGATCGGCAAATCGCATAAGTTGCTCCTCTCTATGCACACACAGGTTGGTAATGATATGAGAATCGTAATTGGTGACGCCTTGATTTCTGATGATTATCTCTCTACCCGACCGGGTCGCAGCATTCAGATCAGCACCAACCCCTTGACTAAGGCAGAGCTGCTAATACTAATGTGGCCTTATCAGGCAGAGAACGAACTGCCTTCCGGCATCACTACCCACTTTGACAAGGCGAATAGCTCTCTTTCATTCAAAACAGATGAAGGTGAACACCACTTTGCTTACAATGATAATGGTATTGAGGCGGAATCAACCGACATAAGCACTGATGCCTACTTCGCCTATGCCCTTGTCGCCGAAGGTAAGTGTCAACGCATTATTGTCTGTCGGGGAAGCTACCTTAGCTTGCATGGTGAAGTTATCCTCAAATCCAAATCGCTGATTGATTATGTCGATTTAATCCTGGGGAATGACAAGTATCAGGTTGATGCTGCGGCTGGTGCTAATTTGGTGCTACCCACGCCCGATAAACTGGTGTACAGCTCGAAAACAGGATAGTCTGGATCAATGTGTGGTATTTGCGGCATAGTTTATAAAGAGAATAATCGTCCAGTGGAGCAATCGCTGCTGGAACGCATGACCGATAGTATTCGTCATCGCGGCCCCGATGATAGCGGTTATTATCGGCATGGCAATGTCGGTCTGGGGCATCGTCGTCTCTCGATTGTTGATGTCGTCGGCGGGCGTCAACCCCTTGCCAACGAAAATGACAGCCTGTGGATAGCATACAACGGCGAAATCTACAATCATCTGATGCTGCGTCGTGATCTGGAGAAAAGGGGACACCGCTACAAGACACACTGCGATACAGAGACCGTTTTACATGCTTTCGAGGAGTACGGCACCGAGTCGTTCTGCCGTTTGCGCGGTATGTTTGCCTTTGCTATTTTCGACGAGAACCGCCAAAAACTTAGTCTGGTGCGTGATCGCATTGGTATCAAGCCCCTTTACTATGTGGACACGCCGGCTTTCTTCGCCTTTGCTTCGGAGATTAAATCGTTGCTGGAGATAGAAGAGCTTAAACGTACCGTCGACTACCATGCCCTGCTGCAAGTCTTGGCGCTTAAATACACGACCGATGATTCAACCCTGTTCGCCGGTATCCGCAAACTTGAACCGGGGTACTACCTCGAACTTAAACGGGGGGCGCTGTCAATCACGAAGTATTATGACTTCCACGATATTAAAGTCGATTCAAGTATAACCGAATCGGACGCGATTGCCCGTTTCCGGGAACTCTTCGATGAGTCGGTCAACCTGCGCCTGATGGCGGATGTGCCGCTGGGAATGTTTTTGTCGGGCGGTATTGATTCGACGGTGATAGCTTCGCGGATGGCCGCTATGGTTAACCGGCCGATCTCCACATTCTCGGTAGCGTTTGCTGAGCGGGAAGCGAATGAGCTTTATTATGCGCGCCAGGCGGCGACGTGGACCAAATCGGATCACCATGAAATCACCATGACACCTGAGGATTTCTTTGATCTGCTGCCGTGCCTGATCTATCACGAGGATGAACCAATCGCGCATCCTTCCTCGCTTGCCCTCAACGTTGTCGCTCAGCTTGCCGCCAAGCATGTCAAAGTTGTATTGACCGGCGAAGGCGCCGACGAACTTTTCGGCGGCTATGAACGCTACTACCAGACACTCTATAATCTCAAGGCGGATCAAGTTGTGTTTGGCGTGTTACCGCGCTTCCTCAGGAAAGGGTTTTTCCGTCCCCTGATTAACCTGTTGCCCTATAAGTTCCCTTACCGCAACAAAGCGGTGCGCACCTTTCTTTATCTTAATTCTGACCTGGAAACGATTTTTCTCGACAACTACTCCACCTTCTCCCGCCATCAGCTTGGCGCCCTGATGGCAGGAGCAAGCTGGCAAGGCGCTGACCCGCAGAAGGTCTATGCCGGTTTTAACGAGTATTTTAACCGCTATCGGCAGGACTCCCTTCTGGGCCGGATTCTCTATGCCGACATGAAAACATATCTCCTCGAACTCCTGATGAAACAGGATCAGATGTCGATGGCGGCTTCAATCGAATCACGCGTGCCCTTCCTCGATCAGGAGCTGATTGAGTTTGCTTTTTCTCTGCCCGATTCTTTGAAGATCAAAAGATTCAACACCAAGCGCATCCTGCGGCTGGCTTTTGGCGATCAGATCCCGCCGGAAATACTCACTCGCCCCAAAGCCGGTTTTCCGGTGCCGATTGAGAAATGGTTCGCCGGTGACTACCACAAACTCGCTCGCCGCCTGGTGCTGGGAAAGGAATCCTTCTGCGGCGAAATCTGTGATCGCCGGGAGGTGGAAAAGTACTTCACCCGGCATCGGCAGGGCAAGTACAACTACGCCGATCAGATTTGGACACTGGTCAATCTCGAACTGTGGCACCGGATATTCATTCAGAGGCAGGCGCCCGACAGCATCAGGCTGGAGGCGGCATGAAGGTCTTGTGGATCAAGTCAGATTTCCTTCTGCCCGCCGATACCGGTGGCAAAATTCGCAGCAAGTGTTTACTGTTCGAGTTGGCGGAGCATTGTCAGATCACTTATCTCAGCTATGCTCCCCCCGATCTGGAAAAGCGCTGGTTTGAGGAAATGCAGCAAGCTGGAATTACGCCGGTAGTGGTGCCCCGCGCTGAAGAACGAAAAGCGGGACTAAGGTTCTTGCTGCGGGTACTCTCGAAGATAACGTCAACCAAACCCTACATCGTGAACAAATATATCACCGCTGCAATGAGGCAACAGATACGCTCGCTGCTGGAACAGCAAAGATTTGATGTCGTAGTATGTGACTTTCTGGAGATGGCCTGGTGCGCCGATTTGCTAAACGATCTTCCCCACGTTCTCTTTGAGCACAATGTGGAGACGATGATCTGGCGGCGTTACTGCGAAGTTGACACGAATCTCTTCAAGAAACTCTACTTTGCGCGTGAGAAGAAACGCATGGAGCGGTTTGAACGCGAAGCCTGCGCAAACTTTGATTTGGTGCTTACTGTTTCCGAGCAGGACAACCAGTTGCTGCGCGATTCGTTTGATCTCAAGCGTTCTCTGACTATTCCCACCGGTGTCGACATCGTTTACTTCCAGCCGCGCCAGGGAGAGATAGACAATCGCTTAGTTTTCTCCGGTTCGATGGATTGGCTGCCCAATATTGACGCCTTCTGGTGGTTTTATCGCTCGATTTTTCCGCTAATCAGCAAGGATACCAACGATATCAGCCTTACGGTTGTCGGCAGGCGTCCGCCAGAGGATATAGTTGCAGCCGGTCGGCAGGATCAGAGTGTGGAAATTACCGGTACGGTGGCTGATATCCGTCCCCATGTCGCCAGCGGGCAGCTCTTTGTGCTGCCGCTGCGTATTGGCGGAGGCACCAGGATAAAGATTTATGAAGCAATGGCGATGAAAAAATGTGTTCTTTCCACCACTATCGGTGCGGAGGGCCTGCCGGTAACTGATGGCGTCGATATCGTGCTGGCCGACACGGAGAAACAATTTGCCGGAAAAGTGAGAGAGTTGTTGCATGATGATAATAAACGCAATAGAATTGCGGCAGCAGGTTACCGGCTGGTAACCGAGAACTATAGCTGGCGACAGGCCGCCTTGATATTGCAGCAGGGCCTACAGTCTGTTGTCGCAGGAAGTTAGGGTAAAGCGGAACCAGAGAAGTCGCGAGGCAGGTATGAAGATTTCGATTTTTGGGCTGGGTTATGTCGGCACGGTGACGGCCGCCTGTCTGGCCAGGGAGGGGCATGAGGTAATCGGCATCGATATCAATCGTGAGAAGATCGATACTATCAATGCCGGCAAGTGCCCGATTGTCGAAGAAAAAATCGGTGAAATCATCGCCGAGGTTGTCGGTCGTCGTCAACTTGAGGCGTCTTTTGATTCCAAGAGCGCGATCAACCATACTGATGTCTCCATGATCTGCGTCGGTACACCCTCCCAGGACAATGGCGATACCGATCTCTCTTTTGTGCTGCGCCTTTCGGAAAAGATCGGCCAGGTGCTCAAAAACAAGTCGAGCTTTCATACGTTGATCTATCGCTCCACCGTACCGCCCGGCACCACTGAGGAGCAAGTGATCCCGCGGCTGGAGGAATCCTCCGGCAAAAAGGTCTACGTTGATTTCGATGTTTGTTTCAACCCGGAGTTCCTGCGTGAAGGCTCAAGTGTCAGTGACTTCTACAATCCACCCTTTACCATAGTCGGGCAGCAGAGCAGAGCGGCGCAACAGTTGCTGGGAAGAATCTACTCATTCCTGCATGCGCCACTACACGTTACCAATATCAAGACGGCGGAGATGCTGAAGTATGTCTGCAACAGCTATCATGCTCTCAAGATTTGTTTTGCCAACGAGATTGGCTCGCTGGCGCGCAAGCTGGGAATCGATGGTTTCGAGCTGATGCGTTTGTTTATGCTCGACGATAAGCAGAATCTCTCCGGCATGTACTTGAAGCCCGGTTTCGCCTATGGCGGTTCCTGTCTGCCCAAAGATGTCCGGGCGCTGAACTACCTGGCCAAACGGCTCGACTACCCGGCGCCGCTGCTTAATGCCGTTCCCCTCTCCAACAATGAACATCTGGAACAGGGCTACAAGTTGATAACCTCCTTCAACGCCAGGAAAATCGGTTTCCTGGGGCTCTCCTTTAAGGGTGGTACTGACGATTTGCGTGAATCGCCCCTGGTACTGCTGGCGGAACGATTGATCGGCAAGGGCTATGAGCTATTGATCTATGATATTAACGTCAATGTCGCCCGCATCTTCGGCGCCAACAAGGCCTATATTGAGGCGGAAATTCCTCATATTGAGAAGCTCTTCGTCAATTCCATCGATGATGTCATCTTTAATTCGGAAGTTATCGTCATTGGCAATTACGACAAGCAATACGCTGACGCAGTTAGAAAAATCAAAGACCGTGAAATAGTCGATCTCAGCCGCATAATCGAAGACCCCTCCTCGCTGCGGGACAACTATCATGGAATCTGCTGGTAACGGCGGCTGCCTGGTTTCCGTCATTCTGCCGGTTCGCAACGAGGAGCGCTACCTGGGCGCCGTTCTTGACGATCTCAGTCGACAAACTCTCGCCAAAGAAAAACTGGAGATAATTGTCGTCGATGGTATGTCGACTGATGCTACCGTCGCGATAGCTGAAGGATTTGCTGACAGATTTCCCAATTTCCAGGTACTGGAAAATCTCCAAGAACTATCCTCGGTAGCGCGCAATATCGGTTACCAGGTATCGCGGGGAGAGTATATCATCATTGTAGATGGTCATTGCGAGATTCCCACCGAGAACTACCTTAAAGATATGGTCGATCTCTTTGAGCAACATCAGGCCGATGTGCTGTGTCGACCCGCTCCGCTTACAGTTGAACCGATGACCACATTCCAGCGTGCTGTTGCGGCGGCACGCGCTTCGTTTTTTGGGCATGGGCTCGACTCGACGATCTACAGCGGGGAGGAATGTCAGGTACAGGCCGTCTCGGCCGGAACCGCTTACCGTCGCCGCGTCTTTGAGATCATCGGTCTTTTTGACGAGAGTTTTGACGCTTGCGAGGATGCCGAGTTCAACTTCAGGACGGACCTGGCTGGCCTCCGGGCCGTGACGTCGCCGGCGATGACGATCAGGTATGTCGCCCGTCGCAATCTGCTTGACCTATGGCGACAACTGTATCGTTACGGCCGGGGGCGCTGGCGATTGCTGCTCAAACATCCGTCATCCTTTTCACCGGGGGCATTGATCCCACCGGCGCTTGCCTTGAGTCTGGTGTTGTTACCGCTCTGGTTGCTGATTTTTCCGCCCATTGCCGCGGTTATCGGTCTGTTGCTGGCTCTCTATCTGCTGCTGAATCTGGCAATGTCTGTCGCAATTGCAGCAAAAGAGAACCTCAAATCATTACCGATTCTGCCCGTGATCTTCGCCACAATCCACTTGGCTCTGGGATTCGGGTTTCTGTCGGGAGTATTCCGAAAGAGAAAGAATTGATGGCTGCCACGAAGACCAGGATTATGTTCGTGATCGGGTCTATGGGGGATGCCCGCGCCGGAACGGAGAAAAACCTGCTGACCATAATCGAGCATCTTGATCACTCCCAATTTGAACCCTTTCTGGTAAGCGTGCAGGATTGCGATTATATCCGACGGGGCCAGTTCATTTGCGAAACCAGTTGTTTGCATATCAACCGCCTAATCACTCCAGCTATGCTGCGGGTACGGCGACGGCTGGCGCACAAGATGCAAGAATTAAAGATTGATATTGTGCAAACCTTCTTCACGGAAGGGCACCTGCTCGGTGGCGGCGCGGCCCGAAGCGCCGGTATCAGGAATATCATCTCCTCACGTCGCAACCTCGGTTATGCTTATACCTTCAAAGAGAAACTCTTTCTCAAGTTTGCCAACCGTTATCCCCGCCGCTGGCTGGCCAATTGCGAGGCGGTGGCCAACACCATTGCCCGCATTGAGAGCGTACCTCGTTCTTGTTTTGATGTTATCTACAACGGTATCGAATTGAGTGACGCGACTGGTCGCGAAGGTGCGGCGCCGTTAACCGAACCGATGACGATAGTGATGGTGGCCAACCTGCGGCCTATCAAATCGGTCGCAACCTTAATCAAGGCGGCAGTGACGGTTGTCAAGAGCGTCTCCACAGCTCAATTCATACTGGTGGGTGACGGCCCGCAGCGTGGCGAATTGGAGCAATTGGCTAGAAATCGTGGCATCGCCAACCATATCACCTTTGCCGGCGGTCAGGATGATGTCATGTCAATCCTGGAGAAGGCATCGGTTGGCGTACTGACATCTCTCTCGGAGGGTTGCGCCAACGCTATTCTGGAGTATATGCGGTCGTCATTGCCGGTGGTGGCCACTGCTGTCGGCGGCAATCGGGAGTTGGTGGTTGATGGTGAAACCGGATTCCTGATTACCGCCGGTGATACCGATACCCTGGCTGAAAAGCTGATCTATCTCCTCAATCATGGCCGGCAGGCACAAGAAATGGGT
>JAGLUH010000261.1 GCA_023134875.1 Candidatus Zixiibacteriota bacterium | reverse complement strand
TCCTGCTGGCGGCTGAATATCAGAACCGTCCTTTCAGCGACATTGAATGGGACGGCGATGATTTCGATATAGACGATGGTGCCTGCTACCGCGTAGGTGCCGAATTTCAGTCTTCGGTACTTCTTCGTGTTGGCGCCTTCAGCGATGCCATCTTCGTAACCGACGAAGACGATGACTCTCCGCGAACTCTGAATGGCATAACCGCGGGAATCGGTTTTGTAGCTGAGAACGTAAGCATTGACTTCTTTGGCGAGTACTCCTTTTGGAGTTGTGAGTACGAAGAGACAGTGGGAGGGAACAAAAGGAACTTCGATTACAAAGAGACTCACTTTATGTTCGGCGGGAGTATCACTATTACGCTGGAGCAGTAGACCGGTACCCCACCCAGCGGGCGAGTTATCACGAGTTTGTCTGAGCGGCTTGATCTTCAACTTCTCAGATAAGTAATGCAAAGGCACCTGTCGCCTTCAGGCTGTGGGTAAGTTACCGGTAGGTCAAAAGTCCTGCACTTTTGACATTCACGCGAAGCGTGAAGAAGGATTCGTCGGAACCACGAGGGTGCCAACGTACAATTACTTTGCGCGCGACAAGGCTGCTAACCTATTCATGAGAGAATGGTCAAGCGGACAGGCAACATGACCTGCGATCCGTGGGCGGCAGACGTCCGCGTCTGCCCCTTGTCTTGACCTAACGACCGGGCAGGTCTGGAGTCCTGGCGCGCACAGAATTACAGCCCCCGGAACTTCCACCCTCTCAGCCTGTCGCCGAGATCGTAGTCGGTCATATCCATTTTCAACGGTGTGATTGAAACATAACCCTCTTTGGTAGCGGAATAGTCGGAGTTATCATAATCCTCCCATTCCGGTTCGCCGCCGATCCAGTAGTATTTCTTGCCGCGGGGATCGAGGTTTTCCAACAGGATATCATGATAGACCCGCTTGCCCAAACGGGTGATCTTGACACCGGCATACTTGCCGTTAGTCGGATTGGGGATATTCACATTGAGGAGTGAGAAATCGGGCAACCCTTCATTAAGCACTTTACGCGCCAGCTTGCGAGTGAAGCGTGCAGCAGCGGCATAGTCGATATCCTCGAATTCAACGGTCGAAACCGCAATCGAGGGAATCCCCAAAATCGCCCCTTCAAAGGCTGCCGCGACAGTGCCGGAGTAGGTAATATCGTCACCCATGTTGGGACCGCGATTGATGCCGGAAATAAGAATATCAGGCTTGCGGTTGTCCAGGATGCCATACATGGCCACCATTACCGCATCAGTGGGAGTGCCATCGACGGTATAGAGATTCTCCTTGATTTCCTTTAGCCGCAGGGGACGCTGTAGGGTGAGCGAGTGTGCGGCGGCGGACTGATCGACTGTCGGCGCCACCACTAACACGTCGCACAGTTTGCCGATCTCCCGACTCAGGCGGCGCAATCCCTCGGCGGCGTAACCGTCATCATTTGTTAATAGAGCCAGCATAGCCTTACCAAAATAGCGATTTCAGCGCCAATTTCAAGAACCTTATCGTATCTCGGAATGGTCGAATGAAACTCCTGCCTTGACCATAGATGGTTTCGATCGGTATTTCCCTGATGGGAACACCAGCACGAGCCGCTTTGATCAAAAGCTCCAACTCCAATTCGTAATGGAGGCTATCGAGAGGTAGTTCTTTTAATACCCTTGTTGGTATCAAACGGTAGCCTGACTGACTGTCAGTGAGCTTCGTCGCCGCCAGCAGCGAACAGATAAAGGAGACCAGGAGATTGCTGATCCGGCGCGACCGCGGCATCGCCCCACCCCGCCGGCGCGTGCCGATAATGATTGCGGCGGCATCACCACCGGCTTGCAAGAAGCGGTTGATTTCAAGAGGGTCGTGCTGCAGATCGGCATCCATCGTAATGACCGCTTCGTAGTCATTTGACAAGGCATAGGCGAAACCGGTGCAGAGAGCCGCTCCCTTGCCTCGATTCCGCTGGTGATCGAGACAGGTGACGGCGCACCCTCTGGCGATCTCGCCGGTGTTATCGGTGGAACCGTCGTCTATCACAGCGATGTCGAGATCAGCAGGCTGCTGCAGAATCTTTTCAATCAATTCAGCAATGCTGTCCGCCGCATTGAAGGCGGGAATAATGACAAGTACCGTCGACATTATTTTCAAGATACTTCTATTATCATCCTTCAAGCAAGCATCCTTTTGTCCTGTTAGAGCGGGGCAATTCATCAAGATATCATGCAATATCTCACCGGTGGGCCACTGGTC
>JAGLUH010000260.1 GCA_023134875.1 Candidatus Zixiibacteriota bacterium | reverse complement strand
GTCAAAAGTCCTGTACTTTTGACATTCACGCGAAGCGTGAAGAGGGGGGTTTCGTGCCACCAGCAACCTTTTCCGGCGGAGTCGACTAATCTATCTGCTCAAGCAGATGCAGGATCGTCTGCTTCAGCTGCGAATCCTCACCTTTCTCCAGCAGGGTCAGATTGACCGGCGCCTCGATATCAGGTTCAATCCCGCAACCTTCCAGGTTCTCTCCCTCTAAGGTGAACCAGCCGACCGAGGGTATTGCGAGAGTGGAACCATCAATCAAGGTGCGGGTCTGGGTGCCGATCACCGCTCCGTAGGTCGACGTACCGATGATGGTGCCCAGACTCAGCTTGCGAAATCCATAGGCGAAAAGCTCCGCGTCGGAACTGGTGCGTTCGTTTACCAGCAATACTATCGGTCCGGCAAAGGCGACACGGGCATCGCTTCCAGTTGCGCCATGTCGGGGACGGCGGTTAACATAGGCGCGCCGGTAGAACAACTCCAACAGCCGGTCATGCGCCGAGCCGCCGACATTGCCCCTGATATCGATAATCAAGCCTTTTCTATCCATCGTATGGAGAGCAATATCGTGCTCCACGCGCCGCAGGCTGGCATCATCAATCTGCCTGATATGAATATAGCCGATCTCCCCGGAAGATACTTGTGTGACCACCTTGCGATTTGCTTTCACCCATTGATTGTGGATGAGAAGGTCGTATTCGGCAGCGGCAATCGGTGTGATGACAACTGAGCGAGTGATGCCTTCGCGGTTAATCAGGTCAAGCCTTGTTTCTTTTCCGGTTCTTCCATCCAGTAACTGGTAATAATTTCGCTGCCCGGTGATTTTCCGGTTTTCTATGCCGGTGATCTTCTCACCCTTCTTCAATCGCGATACATTTCTGTCCGCCGGCGAACCAGAAACAATGGCGCTGATTATCTGGCCGCTGCCGCTGTGGTCATAATCGGGAATGATCCCCAGGTGTCCGGTCTGATCGCCCCGCTTCAGCTCCGGCCAGATTGCCAGATGGGAGGCATTCAACTCTCCCATCATCTGCCGAATGATGTCGTAGAGATCACGGCTTGTGGTTGCGGTTGCCGCCCTAGTGCGGTACTGTTTTGCTGTCTCAATGAAGTCTACCTGATGCAGCGATTCGTCATAGAACCGTTCCCGCAGCGTCGCCACAGTTTGCTCGAATACCTTCTGTAGTTCCTCCACTCGGTCGACTGTCACTTCCGCCTGGTAAGGATGGGAACGAAGAACGGCGTTATTAACATCAAGAGAGTAGAATCTTCCGGTTGCATCGCGGAAATAGAGGAAATTCTCTTCAGGAGCGACTTGCAGGTTTGTGGGTGAATCGAGGTCGGATGCCAGAAGCTGCAAACCGGAGCCATCAAGCTTGATTCTCCAGATATGACCCCGCTTCGTGCTGAAAAGAAATTCACGGGCATCAGCGGTCATGGTTACAGCATCGACCTGGCCAAGGTTGGTGAGTTTAACTGTTCGTTGCGATATGTCTTCGAAATCGATCTGAACCGGTGGAGTGCCACCATTGCCATTGCTATTCTCCTCGAAATACAATTGCCGCTCCCGCCAGGTCATCTCATGGACATGACGTTGCAGGAAGACATAAGCGATTTCGCCATCCGCGGTGAAGTAGGCAATCCGGCCATCAGTGGAGAATCGGGGATTACCATAGTTGCCCGGATTGGCGGTGACATTGAATACCTTGCCACTCTCGCTGTCACCGATATAAACATCATTGTACCAGTTGCCATCGATGCGGGTGAAAATCAGGTATCTGCC
>JAGLUH010000026.1 GCA_023134875.1 Candidatus Zixiibacteriota bacterium | reverse complement strand
GCTATTCTTGTTGATCCCCTGCGGGGATTGTAAGAACCGGCAGGCGAGGACGACTGCCGGTCACAATGCTTGTTGAACCCCTGCGGGGATAATCATTCGCGCCGTCGGGAATCCCTTCCCGACGGAAAATGTTTGGTTCGTGAGGATTAAATCGTCAGGAAAGGGTTCCTGACGCCGCAAGTTTGTGGGCGGCAGACGTCCGCGTCTGCCGCCCACAATAATATTTTCTGGTTGGCGTTCGCTAAAATAGGTATTATAATGTCAACAATGCTGAGATTCGATTAAAGGAAGGATAAATGCAAAAACTGCAATATCACTTAGTCGATGTTTTTACCGATCGCGCTTTCGCCGGCAACCAACTCGCCGTGTTTCTGGACGGTGCTGATATCTCCGACGAATTGATGCGGAAACTGGCGGGAGAACTGAGCCTGGCGGAGACCACTTTCGTTTTGCCCTCAACGAAGAAGGAATGCGATTTCCACGTGCGGATATTCACAACCACAACGGAAATCCCCTTCGCCGGTCATCCCACCCTCGGGACAGCTTTTGTCCTCGCTCATGAAGGAAAAGTGAAACTTTCGGGGAGTGAGCAGGTGGTCTCTTTCGAAGAGGGTGTGGGTATTATTCCGGTTCATCTTGAAATCGTCAACGGTCAGGCTGTGACTATCAGAATGAAGCAGCCGTTGCCGAAATTTGGCTCGGAGTTTACCAACCGATTTCAACTGGCGGAACTCCTTTCCATTGATTCTGAGGCTATTGACCATAAGCATCCCGCACAAGTGGTCGGGTGCGGCGTGCCTTTCCTATTTATCCCCCTTAAGAATCTCGATGTCATCAGGAATGTCAAGCTGCGGCTTGATGTGTGGGATCGCTTTCTGAGAAGCTCGGAAGCTCCTTGCGTCGTGGTCTTTACCGCTGAGACCGTTCACGATAACTCGACTGTGCATTGCCGCATGTTTGCCCCCGGTCTGGGAGTGATGGAGGATGCCGCCACCGGTTCTGCCAACGGCCCCCTCGGCTGCTATTTAGTCAAGCATGATATCGTATCCTGTGACGATAAGGTTGATATCATCAGCGAGCAAGGTTATGAGATGGGACGTCCCAGCATAATCAATATCGAGATCAAAACCAGGGAAGGGGAAATCAATTCTGTTGTCGTCGGCGGCAAGTGCGTCTACATCGGCCAGGGATACATCGAAGTCTAGACGCCGGTCAACTTGATATTGGTTTTGTTATCGGGATGTCAGACCAAATCTTGGCTTGCTCACAAGAAATGTGAACATCATCCTGCCGTTCGCCCAAGAGTACCCGCTATGTCGGTTTTTATGGTCTCCAGCATTCTTGTATCGTAACCGACAAGCCACTGCTTGTCCTTTAGAAAATGAGCTTCTGTCTTGATATCTAGTGTTTTCATGTCAGGTGCGAACTTAACAACAGCGCGAACGCGGTACTTATCCGTAACTTCTCCCACCTTCCACCACGTATAGAGCCAAGCAGTTCGTACGTACATTCCATCTTTTGATATTACTTCCAATTCAAAACGCCTAGCCAGAATATCCACAACAGTCTGCCAGGCTTGCTCACGGTCAACATCCTGCCTAAGTTCGATGCTTGCCCAACCCGGTTCAAAGGCTTGGACAAATGTTTTTGGCATATTCGCAGCACAACTTATTAAGCTAAGAACGGTAGCACTACTCAGCAGACACAACAAAATAAACAACATTGTAGATCGTTTTGGTTCTCTCACTGACATTCCGTTAACCTCTCTTTTCTGTAACCACAGATTTGGTGTTGCAGGTAGCATCCCCTACCTCGGCGGGGATCCATTTGTTCTCTGTGAAGCAATTAGTTCTCATTTGCGGTTCCTGTCAACAGTTTTTTTCGGCGCCGTCGGGAACCTCTTCCCGACGCCGCAAATGATGTAAATATCATCTGCTTGTAAGACAACCTCCCCACGTGCACCAACTCTGTAGATACACACGCTCGAATCCTCTTGACTTCACCGTGGAAGCCGCTTAATTGCTAGGTTGAATGATAACGGTCGGTCGCGATCCATAGGAGCGTGACGACCTTGCGGGAGAACAAGTATGCCAGACACCTATGATATCATCATAATCGGCGGCGGGATCATCGGCGCTGCCATTGCCTGCAACCTGGCGCTCAAGAAATACGGCCGCATTGCGGTGGTCGAGCGGGATCAATTTCTGGGCAATTGGGCTACCGCCAAGTGTGCCGGCGGTATTCGCGCCCAGTTCTCCTCCGAGATCAATGTCAGGATGTCGATGCTCTCCGAGGATAAGTTTGAATCCTTTGCTGAAGAAATGGGTGTGGAGGTACAGTTCGACCAGGTCGGTTATCTCTTTCTGTTGACTTCTGAAAAAGAGGTAACCGGCTTCGAGAAACAATTCGAGATGTGGCGGCGCCTCGGCCATCCGACCGAATGGCTCTCGCCGCATGATATCACTAAACTGGCGCCGGCGCTGGCGACGGATGATATTCTCGCCGGTACTTTTTCTCGTCGGGACGGGATCGGCGATCCGCATCAGTTCACCCAGGGTTATGTGACTGCTTCCCGAAGACTGGGTGTCAAGTACCTGCTGGAAACCGAAGCTGTAGGTATCGAAGTCGAGAGCGAAAAGATAATCGGTGTCAAGACCGACCGGGGACTGCTGGCTACTGAGCATGTTGTTAACGCCGCCGGTCCCAATGCCCGCAAGGTGGCGGCCTGGGTCGGACTTGATCTGCCGGTCGAACCGATCAAGCGACAGATTGTCACCACCGCCCCTCTTGATTTTATTGACGACTCCTTCCCTATGGTGGTTGATGTTGGTTCCGGTCTTTACACTCACAAGGAATCGGGCGGTCTGCTGCTCGGTTGGGCGGATAAATCAACGCCTGCCGGCTACGATGAATCGGTCGATCCCGACTATACTGATGCTATCCTGATGAAAGGACTTGAGCGGATTCCCCAACTGGAGACAGCCCAGATCAAGACCGCCTGGGGTGGGCTTTACTCGGTAACGCCCGACCATCATGCTATCCTCGGTAATGGTGATCGTTTCGCCGGACTCTATCATGCCGCCGGTTTCTCGGGACATGGGTTTATGCATGCGCCGGCGGTGGGGGTTGTCATGGCGGAACTGATTTGTGGCGAACCGACCTCAATCGATATATCGCGCCTTTCCTTTGAACGTTTTAGGACTTCTCCCCCCGTTGAAGAATCGGTAGTTATTTGAGCAGAGCTATCGCCAACATGTTTACTGGAGAAATAAAGTGAAATACCGGACAATAATCGCTACGGCAACCGCACTGCTGTTGACCGTTTCCCTTTCCTTCTTGACATCCGATCTACGGGCGGGCATTTACCGACCGGTCAGACCGATTGAGGTAACGATTGACGCTCCCGACAGCAGTGTCGAACTGGTGGGTTATCTCTATCTTCCCGACCAGAAAGAGTATCCGCAGCCACCGGTAGTTATCCTGCTTCATCAATTGGGCCGCAGCCATGCCGTCTGGGAGGATTTCGCCTTGCGTCAGTGCCAGCAAGGCTGGGCGGTGTTTGCGATGGATTTGCGCGGGCATGGCTGGTCAATATATGATCTGAAGAGAAAAGAAAACCGCCCCACCGGCACTTTCCACGCTGGTGATTTTGCCCAATACCCGAATGATATCCGCTACTTAGTCAACCATATGCTGGCCAAACATGCCACCGACGTTGACACTTCCACCTTGGCGGTAATCGGCGCTTCTATCGGTGGCAACAGTGGTCTGCTTTATGCCGCCACGGAGCCGCGTGTCAAGTATACTGCCCTGATCTCTGCCGGCCTCGATTACAAGGGCCTAAGGATAGCAAACGCAATCTTCGAATTCACCGATCGTCCCCTTTTCCTGGCGACCGCCGCCAGGGATATCAACTCGGCGCAGTCATGCTACCTGCTTGCCGACTTCATCCCGCGCCCGCTTGACATCAAGGTCTACGATACATCCTATCATGGTAACGAACTGGTGTCACGGAGTGTAGCGCTAAAGAAGAAACTGGAAGACGACCTGAAACGATACCTCAGGTAGCTGTGATACTGACGATGCGGGTTATTCCTTCTCCTGGTCGGCATCACCGAGATCGATCATGCTGGTATCGTCGATATAATCGGTCGATTTTGCATTGGTCGCCTTCATCAGCAGGCTGACCGCATCGCGAATACGCAAACCGCTCTCTTCTATCAGCTCCAGGCGTTTGCGGACATCTTCCGGCAGGTTCTTGCTTTTCATCAGAATCAATTGCACATTTCCCAGAACCGCCGTCAGAGGGTTGTTGATCTCATGATTCAGCGTGACCGAAGTCTCCCGCACGGCATCGATCCGCGCCTTTTCAATCAGGCGGCTCTGGCCAAGAAGATGACGAAGGGCGGTGGCCAGAACCTCGATGAATTCATGTTCCAAGGCGATATTGCGGTTGCCGGCGCAGATGCCGGAGATGATGCCGAGATCGTGGCCGCCGGCTTTGATCACGTAAGAGAAGAGCGATTTCTGCCCCTGATAGTCGAGAGTGGAATAGAGATGTTCCAGTCCGAATTCGTTCCGCAGCGAGTTGATCATCCGCTTTTCCAATGATTCCAGCGCCTTTAGCAAAACGGCCTCGCCCTGGCGGATATTAATATTGTTTCCGCCCCTGTTTCCGGGAATTGTTATGGCGGCAGCGGAAATATCGAGCGCCGTCATTGCGTCAGCCAGCGCTTCCTCCAGTTGTGCTTCAGCCTGCGCCGGATCCGCTGGCGCCATGATGATCTTTTTGATCGCCTGGTATTTGGAACTGTTTTTCTCGCTCATCTCACCATTCTACCACGCAAAGGCCGTGCCGCCGCAGCAATCAGCCCATCCGGTCAGCAGCAGGGTAAACAGAAAAGGCTGGATATCCATATTCTCTTTGCCCGCAAGGATATAGGTGGAACGAAGTAGTCAGGGCACATGCCAATATACTACTTGGGACAGAGCAAGTAAACCAGATATATGAATTTCGCTTCACATTTGCTGTAAGCTGATAGCGTTCACGTCTCGCTGGTGTTTGATGTGACCGGCAGTTGTCCTGAGGCTGTCCCAAAAGTGGTTGGGAATGGGGTTCGTAGGTCGGTGTTCCGAGTCCTGAGTATTAGCGAGGGATGAGAAACCCGACACCAGCCCGCCTCGGCGGGTCGGGTTTCGCGCTCCGTTCGCCTACGGCGGGCTTCACTGGGAACCCGACCTACGCGAAAGTTCTTTCGGGACAGCCTCTCCTCGCCTGCTGCGTTGTCATGATTGTCATTCCTGTGAAAACAGGAATCCAGCTGTGACAAAAACCGGGACTTTACTCAATAATCCTTTAAGATTCCATGCGATTTGCGTTGTTACAATAGGTTGGCATTTTGAGTAAGTGGTATTTCCTGTTCTTGAAAAAAGGGAGAACTTTCGTATTTTTTTACCGACCAACGGCGAGTTCCTTATTTGTGTTTGGCGCCTCATAGAACTGCCTGGGCGCGTATAGGGGTAGTCTGCACGTGATCTTCAGCGGTGCTGTGTGATTTGACAATGATTGATCACGGAAGGACATGCGCCTCAGAATCGCCTGAAAGTGCAGATTTTTTGGAGGAAAGTCCAATCGGGTTTTCCTCTTGACCAGTCAACTTACTCTAGCTATATTAGGCGGTCTTTGAGGCCGCAGGCGTGTCTTACTGAGGGTAAGTACAGCAGTTGCAACAGAAAAAACGAGTCATCTACGAAAGCGTCTCTATTCCTTACGGCAGAATCTGTCTGAAGCTCGGTTTGACTCCGAACGTGCTGACGGCTCTCTCCTTTGTCTGCGCGATTGGCGCCGGTATCTGTTTCTGGCAACGCTGGGTGCTGGCCGGTATCATCGGCATGTTGCTGACGGCTTTCACCGATATGCTTGACGGCGCTACCGCCCGCGCCGGCGGTATCGGTACCCTCTTTGGCGGTATCCTCGACCATGTCTCCGATCGTTACGGCGAAGCGTTTATCTTAGTCGGTATTTCCCTGTCCGGTCTGGTTCATCCGGCGTGGGCGATTTTCGCCCTGTTTGGCATGGTCATCGCCAGCTACACGCGGGAAGCGGCGGAGGCTATCGGCAAACTCGACAATGTTGCTGTCGGTGCGGTGGGGCGAATGGGAAAATTCACCATTGTTATTATTGGCTCCCTATTGGAGTA
This sequence comes from Candidatus Zixiibacteriota bacterium, assembly GCA_023134875.1. Classification (GTDB taxonomy): domain Bacteria; phylum Zixibacteria; class MSB-5A5; order CAIYYT01; family CAIYYT01; genus JAGLUH01. The sequence goes on along the minus strand of JAGLUH010000026.1, from coordinate 881 downwards.
TTTTCTCCCCGACTACAATTTCCTGACCTACGCGCTGATTATCGTTGGCCTGGTCTCTTATGTTACCAGTGTGCAGCGTTTGCTTTACGCCAGGAAACTCCTTAATGCGCGGAAGGATGACACGTGATAACCTGCGTCGGTAATCCGGTTTTCGACCTGATTGAAACGCGCCGCATCAAATCAGAGGGACGCGTGCTTTCCGGCTGCTCGACCAATGCTTGCCTAGCGCTGGCCCGGCTTGGCGTCGACACGGCGCTGGTCGGTCGGGTGGGGACCGATTTCGACGAGTCGTTTCGCCGAAGCATGGAGCAGTATGGTATCAGCTATGCGGTGGAAGAGTCGGAAAAGTCGGGAGGTTTCAAACTGATCTACTATGACGACCAGGGAAACCGCACTCTCGATCTTCTGGGGGACGCCGGTGCGCTCGGTTTCTTTCCGGAGGAATACGTTGATTCCGACTGGATTCTCTTCGGCCCGATCCTGCGGGAAATAGACCTTGACTATGTCAAAATGATTACCGCGAAATCGTCAGCGAAGGTATTTATCGACCCGCAGGGGTTTATCCGAAAAGGCAACAGCGGCCGCATTGAACATGAGAAGACTGCGGAAATAGAGGAGATCGCGGCGCTGTCAACGGTTTTCAAGCCGAACGAGATGGAGTGTAAGGTTCTCACCGGTATCGATCCCCGTCTTGACTATGAGACACCGGCGAAGATTATCAAATCGTGGGGGCCGGAGTTGGTTATTATCACCCTGGCGGAATTGGGATCGGTGATCTATGACGGCAATGAGTTCTACCGAATTCCCGCTTATGCCACTGATGCTCTTGATTCCACCGGCGCCGGTGATACCTATGCGGCGGGGATTATCTATGCATTGGA
>JAGLUH010000259.1 GCA_023134875.1 Candidatus Zixiibacteriota bacterium | reverse complement strand
CAAGAGGGAGTGGAAGGGCAAATAAGCTCGGCTTGAAGAAAAAGTGTAGAAGAGGGAAGGCGAGATTTCAACTCCCTTCCCTTTTCCCTCACAAGCAGGAGATGAATAAGGAAAATGGCACACTCCCAGGCAACAGTCGCCGTCACGGTTCTGATCGCCAACAAGCCGATTCCGTGGCCGTTTAAGTCGCTTGAGCTTTCTCAGAGCAGCTTCACACACCACGAGTTGGCGGTCACAGTGGCCCTCGATATCGAGGGACAAGAGGAAAAAAAGCTTTTTCTTTCGATGTCGAAGTTTCAGGATACTCTGGGCAAAAGCCTGACCGTTACGGTCGTGCCAACCGACGAGTATGTGACCAAACAGGAAAAGTTAGAGTTCGTTGGCATTATCAACAACGTCAGTTTTGAAAACGATGTCGAGAAAATCAACTGCGTCACCTTCCACGCCAAGAGCCCGACCTGGTTAATCGATCATAATAAGATCAATCATTTCTGGGAGAAACAGAGTCTTTCCGGTGTCTTAAATGACATTACTGGCAAGTATTCAATTGAGAAGGGCGATTTCAAGCCGCCGTCGGGGACTCCCCCCTTCCTGGTGCAGTTCGGCGAAACCGACTGGCAGTTCTTGTGTCGCCTGAGTTCGCGTGAGGGGAAATGGCTCTATTATGACGGCCGTAAGTTAAATCTCGATAAAGCAAAAAGTAAGAATACCCATAACCTCGACTGGGTCAAACATGTCGGCTTGTTTAACCTGAAGGTGAATGTCGATCACCTTGACTACAGGGCCGACGTCTATCACGAGGGCGGCAAACAGCAGTATTTTACCGACTCCACCAAGGGCTCGGCGTCGACCGACCTTTCCAAGCTAACGCGCAAGGCGCACAGCGTCTCCAAATTGGATTTCAAAGGCAAATCGGCTGATTCCTTTCCACAGCATACCGATGCTGAGGACAAAGTCGTCAAATACCTGGTGAACCGGAAACAGGCGAAGATCGGTTCGCTGGTCAACTGCAATGTTCAGAGCAACGTGCCCTCAATTAAGGTCGGCGATACGGTCAAGATCGCGGGTATGAAGGATTTCTGTGGCACCTATTTTGTCACGGAGATAAAACACATCATCGACGGTGGCAACCGCTACTATAATAATTTCGTAGCGGTGCCGCTGGAAATCGCCCATCCCGCCTGGCGCCAGCCGGTAACAAAAACACCCCCCATGCAGGCGGGAGTTGTTACCGATAACAAGGACCCGGACGGTCGCTATCGCGTCAAGGTGCAGCTCAACTATACCGACGAGAACGGCACGCAACTGGAAACGCCTTTCCTGCGAGTGGTGACCCAGCACGCCGGTGGTGATCATGGCAGTTATTTCCTGCCTGAGATCGGTGACGAGGTACTGGTCGGTTATGAGCGGGATAACCCGGAGATGCCGATTGTGCTGGGCAATCTCTGGAATGGCAAAGTTAAACCCGACAAGAAAACCGTCAATAACGATAATTACTTCAAGGCGATCTATACCAAGGGTGGCAATCGTATCGAAATCGGTGACGAAGGTGGCAAGGAATCGATTAAAATCATCAACTCCAGTAAAAATACTATCACGCTGGAGTGTGATGGGCCGAAGATCACGATGCACACCGAGGGTGACCTGCTGATTGATGCCGTCAAGAATATCTCAATTAAGGCGGGTGAAAACTTCAAGATTGAGGCCGGAAAAGCTCTCGACATCAAGGCCGGCACCAATATCACAACCATGGCCAAAAAGGACATTTCAGTCAAGGGGCAGAACATGGATTTGAAGGCCAAGAGTGACTATAAGCTTGCAGCTATGAAGGTGACCGAGAAAGCCAATGCCAACTTTGAAACCAGCGCCGGCAGCCAGATGAAATCGTCAGGAGCGATGGTCGATATATCCGGCAGTGCCAAGGTAACCGTTAAAGGAGCGATAATACAACTTAACTAAGATATGGCGGATGAAGCGCTTCGTGTGCCGATAGAGTTGAAGAACTGCCGTTTCTCTCGTACTACCGAAGTCGAGGGATTCGCGCGATTTCTCCTGCAGACCGTTCCGGGCAGCTACCAGCCCGATGCGGAGCTTGGCTGTAGATCGCCCTATTTCGCCCCCGAATACTATTCCGATCCGAAAAGCGAAATCAGAAACTATATTATCGACCAGTTCCAGCGCTACATGGGCATCACTGTCAATGTCACCATTTCGGAGCAGGTTGAAAGTATCACTTCTTTCTTTGCCTGTCGCATTACCGGTACGGCGTCCGATGGCGAGAGGTTTGCCCTCAGGTGGGAGATTTAGTTGGTGACGGCGAAATGGACTGATCGGGAAGAGCAAGCATTTACGGAGCTGGTGGAGCGGCTGCGTTTCTGGGGCTATTCGGTTCCGGCCGGTGAGAAACTCTTCGATCCGGCGCTGTTACTGATGCTGAAAACGTTCGCCTACCATACAGTCGCCACTGAGGATAAATTGGCGGAAGCGGGTGAAGCAATCATCGATTCGCTGATCGCCGATTTCTTCGTTACCGGCCTCAAGCGACCGACGCCTGCCTTTACGATGCTTTCCTGCGAATGCGTTGACAAAACCGGCCTGATCGACACTGATGCTGAGTTTGTTTGTCATCTTCCCGGTATCGAGAAGCGCGACTATTCCTTCTTTCCGCTTTACCCGCAATCGATCTGCAAGGTCAACGCCGATATCGTGCTTTACGATTCGCCGGCTGCCTTCCGCGTCCTCAGGGCCTCTTCCGACGAGGCCGCCACTTGGGAGAAAGCAATTGACGCGCCGGAGTACAGCGAGCAGAAAAGAAGCAGAGAGCCGCTTCTGGGGGGAACGATCTATATTGGCGTCACTCTCGGACTGCCGATCGCTGAGATCGAGGCATTACCACTTTATGCCGGTCCTGAATGGCAGAGTGCCTGGATGCTCAACTGGCTTGACTGGCAGGTAACTGCCGACAGCGGTTACGCGACGCCGTTCAAACCGGGCAAGTATCACGACCGCCTGGAAATCTTCAAGCATCTCGATATCAGGGAGCTTGAAGTTGATGCCAATTTCCGCAGCCGCCTGTACAGCTCTGATTTCCTGACTTCGGGGAAACTGCTCTGGCATTTCAAACATTACCTGGCACCGGCGCGGTGCTTCATTCACATTCCGGCAGAGGAACTGCGAGACGTCTGCGCCGTTAAGACCCCACCCGACTTGCCCGCTCAACGCGAGCACCTTGATTTCGATGGATTGAAAAGTCCGCGTCTCTGGTTTAAGGCTGTGCTGCCTCCTGATGAGCGAATCAGCGACCCGCGCCGCTTCAGTTACTTTAACACCAATGCTTTCCCCGCCATCAATCGCCGTAAAAGCTATCGAAACAAGTATACTATGGGACAGGCGGCGGTGGAGGTCAACCTGTTTGAGTTGAGCGATGACGAAGTGGAGCATTCTCCCGCCAAACTGTTTTCGATTGATCGGGTCTGGGACGCTGATGAGAATGAATACGCCAACTTCCTTGATCTCGATTCTTACGCAAATCCGCGCAAGTACATGGTGGTCGAGGATGAGGGCAGCGTCAAGTTGAAGTTTGATTTTACTGCCGTTGGCGGTGAACCACCCGATTTTGTCGTCGTCGAATTTGCCGAGACCGAAGGATTAGGTGCTAATGGTATTGGCGCTGATGTTGAATTTCAAACGGCGCAGACGCATCCCGAGATCGGCGCCGTCAGCAACCTGATTACCTCTCAAGGGGGCGCCGATGCCAAATCGGCAGAGGAAATCAAACGGCTAACCGGATTTTTCCTGCGTAATCATGGCGTAGCCCTTTCTCCAGGCGAGATTGAATACCTTGCTCGCAACTTCGATAGCAGAATCAATAACGCCACCGCCACCAAGGGAGTCAGCCGTACCGCTAGCGGGCTGCTACCCTCAGTGATCGTCGATGTATCTCTCAGCCCGACCGCAGGTATCATCCCTGAGGAACGCGACTACCTTCTGGAGCGGTTAAACGCGTATCTTGACAGTTACACACCGATTAACCTTCATTTGGAGGCTCGCTGGACAGGTCAGGTATGAAGAGCGATTCCCTGCAAATAAGCGGTCGCATTCGGCTGGCGGAGTTTTCCCTGTTGATAGCTGTCCTCGGACGTGATCCGAGTGAGTTCACTTTTCTCAGCCAGGAGGCGCAGGGAGGTCATGCTACCGATATCGCAACTATCCGTCGCCGCGACGCAGAAACCACCAACCGCCAGGAGCAGGTCATCAGCGCTTACCTGCCCTCCTTCAAAAACTATTTCCCCGACTCCTTTCTGGTCGAAGAGCGTGAGGAATCTGAGGATGATCCGGAAATACTTGAAGACAAGACCCTGAATTTCTGGAGCGCATTTGATACCACGACCTACCGTTTCTGGATTTGGTTTCACATCCTCAAGTTGAGGATGCTGCTCGCCAGCGAAGACACTGATACGGAATTGCTCTTTTGGGCCCGCCTTGGTGGGGAAGTGCCGGCAGTGGCAAAAGAAGAGAGAAAATATCTCCTTCTGCTCCGCTTCTATGCTCCCTTCTTTCGTGGCCGCCGTCTTCTCTACGAACGAGTGCTGCCCGCTTTCATAAAAAAACAGGTCACGGTGGAGGAAAACATACCGCGGCGTGTGCCGATACCGGAGACTTATCGGAGTTCGATGGGAAAAGGCAATGCCCGATTGGGGCGCAACTGGGTTCCGGGAAAAAGCTTCGTGGAGAATTACTCTACTTTTCGGGTTAACATCATTGATCTTGACCGTAGCGATGTCGCTGATTTCCGGCCTGGCGGGATCAAGCGAAAACTGCTAAACAACCTGATGACTCTTTTCACGCCGGCGCATTTGGTTGGATTGATCCGGTATCGATTTACTCCCGCTCAGAAACTCTTTACCATTGGCGCTCAACATAAAGAAAGCTATCTTGGTTTCAGCACCTATCTGAAGGAGACGGTGTAACCATGTAATGGTTTGATATAAACTATTCTGTGTGGGTAACAATATGGACGATTTCAATGTTTGGGGTATCAACTGGATAGATGGCATGCTGGTTACCAGCAGGCATCTGAACCAGCAGCAGGATTTCGCTGTCAATCTAAGCCGTTTCAACGCTTCCGCTCTGGCGATAGGTTATGGCATCGTGAAAAGCGTCACCGGCAAATCGGAACCGCTGGAAATCAAGCTGCAACGCGACGGTGATATTCTTCATGCCTCAGTCACTCGCTGCATTGCCCTGCTTCCCAATGGCACGATCCTGAATATCAACAGCCAGTTTGTCCGGCATCAGGCGGTGCAAATCAGTCTTGATATCAGCAATGAGAGCCGCAATCGACTCTCCCTCTACCTCTACGCCTCGCCGGAAAAGCAGTTTGATTTTGGCGACCCACAGGAGGGTGAGGAACTGAGTCGGGCGCCCTGGCGCACCGCCAAGCCGATTCTCTCGTTCGGGGTATCGGAGCAATTACCAGCCGATTGCGGCATTCAGATAGCCGAGCTGGCGCGGGTGGAGGATGACTACCAGTTTGATACCGATTTCGTGCCGTCGTTTTTGACCACCGCCTGTGGTAGTGCGGTTGGTGATCGGATGGAACGATTGCGAAGTTCGCTCGATCGGGTCCAAAAGGCGGGGCTGGCGGTCCTGGCCGAGGCAAACCTCAAAATCAAGACCGACCGTACCGCCGCCCAGGAGGCCACTCTGCGCGGTCAGTTCCTCCAGGCGGAGAGCCTGCTGCACCAGGTGGCCTATAACTACAACCGCATCTTCGACAAAATCGCCGGTATCGGTGCTCGAGAACTGATCGATTTCTTCACCGGTTTGGCGCGCGGCTTCATGCAGGGGTTTGCCATCTACCCGGAACTGCGAGAGAACGTTCGCACCAGCACCCTTTCCGGCGATTGGGGATCATTGCCGGGCGGATCACTTTTGCCGGAGTTGACCGACTACCAGTCGCGTGATTACGCTTTCAGCCGGATGACCAACTTCTTCGATGACACGGAACGCATTCTCACCCTGATTCATGCGGTCTTCAACCATTATGCCAGGGGCGCCGAGCCTGAGTTACTTGATTCGATTGAACTGGGTGGTTTCCGCTTTGAGTTGCAGCAGCATGATTCGGCGAGATATTCCTACTTAAACAATCGGCATCACCTCATCATCGAGGGTATCGATCCGCGCAGCACCAAGGATGTCGCGATCAGAATCAGCAAGAGGCTGCTGCCGCAAACCTATGCCGACAGTGTGATCATCTACCTTGGCCCCAATGAAGTCGATGATATCGCCGCCGCTTCGGTAGCGCGTAATCCGATCCAGGATGAGCGCGATGATCAGTACTGGATAATCCAGCCGAATGAGTTCTTCCCCCTCAAGGCGGATCGATTGGTGCGGCTTAATGTCATCATCGACGGTGAGTTGGACAAGCAAGCTCTGGAATCGGTCGGTACCGACGAGGTGGCGGTATTCAGCCGGTCAAGATAGTCAACCTATGCCGCAGAAACTGAAATCCAATATCAACGCCATCTTCGTGCAGATGAACCGCTATATGCGACAACGTAAGGATTTCTCCGCCAGATCATTCGTTCATAACCTCGATACTTATTTTCAGATGCTGGATCGGGTTGACATCTCCGGTGAACGGGGAGCGGCGATAGATGAACAACTCAAGTTGCGTATCAACACCGTGCCGCGCGATGCCGAACCGTTGGTGCTGGCGATTGCCGACCTGATGGCGCTCGATTTTTGGTACATCCGGCGTCCGGGAAGTCACTGTTCCGATTCCCTGGTGGCCGCCAAGAAGCTGCGCGGGCAGCCGGATGACAGCATGTTTATAGAGCATACCCTGGCGCCGCTGGTGTTCGCCGGCCGGATCAGGGGTTTCGGCAAATACGAGTATGTGCTGCGGGAGATTCTCTTTCGGCGCGCGGCGCTGGTCTTCACCAATTTTAAGGAAAGCGACCAGGTACCGTTGTCAGCGACCCGGATTATCAAGTCCGATACCTGGCAGAAAAAGATGCTTCATATCAGCGCGTTGCATCAGGCGGGACGAGCTGCTGAAATCGGTGCTATTGCGCCGCGTGAGAAACTGCATGATATCTACTTTCACAACAGTTTTGCGCGCGCCTATCTGTATGCCAACAAGATTTACATACCGAAAAACCGGCTGTGGCTCTTTATCAAGAAGATATTCAGCAATATCTTTTCAGTGGTATACATACCTCTCAACCTTCGCTTTGTCATTCATCTCTTCAGGAACCGCTGGCCGGTTTATCTTGTTTATCTGGCGCTGGCATGCCTGCTCATCTTCGGCGCCTGTAAGACTAAGGCGCTGTGGGAAGTGATTCACGATTCCAGGTACGAGTCACTGCCCAAGCAGTTAGCCCGGGATGGTGAACGCGGATGAACCCTTTCAGTCTGATCCGCAAAGCCTTCAACGTCTTCAAGAAGAAGTCAGGGAAACCGGAACAACCGCCTGAGGCCCCCTTTGAGCCGGACGATAATGTCGTGCTGGTTTTTGGTCACTCCAATGCGGGCAAAACTGTCTACTTTGCGGTTCTGTACGAACTGCTCAAGGGCCTGACCGGTTTCAAGCTGTCGCCGCTCGATAACCCCACGGCGCAGGCCCTGATCGTGAACTTCAACATGATGCGGGGCAAGGACGTCAAGATCAAGGATGGGCGGCAAGTGGAAACAGAGGGACAACGCCGTTTTCCGACGATGACCTCGGAGACGCGGGTCCTGAAATTCGCTCTTGATCTGCACGCCCGCAAGGGGATCAAGTTCTACACGGTCGACTATAAGGGCGAGACGCTCTCGATCGCGGAACCGGGTGAACTGCGGCAACAGTTCGCCAAGTTCTTCCCATACTGTCGTGCCGCGCTATTCTTTTTTGATGCCTCGGCCACCGAAACCGACGTGCTCCTGCGTGAACAGATCGCCGGCTTCCAGACGATCATCAGTGACCTGCGTGATGAGTGCAAGAAAAAGATGCCGATCGGTGTAGTGATTACCAAATCGGATTTCCTTGACGGTTTTTCACCTGCGAATCCGGTCGAATTGGTTTCCGGCCTCGGTGCATTACACAAAGGCAGGCGCTGGGAACGGTTCGCTAAGGGCGTGACCGATGTCAACCGCCGCCGTTTCGGTGAACGCTGGGCCAAAAGTACTGAGAAGGTGGTGCGCGCTTTGGGTAACTTGGTTGATACCTTGGTCGGTTATAGCCTCGATTTCCAATTCTTCTTTGTCAGCGCCACTGGCGGCATCGCCAAGACTCCCTCGGGTGAGGTCGAACCACCGTCAGAGCTACGACCGGTAGGCGTTGAAGCGCCCTTGATGTGGGCTTTCAAAAGAATCCTCGCCAACAACCGCAAGTACTTCTGGTGGCACAAGGTCAAATGGGTGGGCGCGCTCTGCCTGGTCTGGTTTGTTTTCATGCTGGCAGTCAATCTGTTCCATGTAGTTGTCCATTATAGTGACCTGACTCTGGCCAACGAGAACTATAGGAGAAGGATAAACGACCATGAATTGCCCCTGACCTACAAACAATTCTACAGCCTGGATGATTACTACGAGAGGTATCTCAAATTCTTTACAGTTGATGAGTTCTTCGGTGCCGGCAAGCTGGTAGAATATGCTGAAGCGCGCATTGAGAGTATTCTTGTCAAGGTTGACGAGAATGTGTCCGAAAGAGCGGAAACAGCATCCCGTAAGGGGGGATGGAATGATAACACCAGAGAGTATGCTCAGGTCTATAATCGCCAGATGGCTGATCTTGATGATGTTCCTCTCGACCAACGCCAGGCGGAATTGGAGAAGAGATCGGGTGAGTATCAGCAGGAACATGATTTCAAATCAGATACCCTTGTCGACCCAAGCTTGGCCAACGCCATAAAACAGCGAGAAAAGAGCTATAGTAAAAGCGTGAGCATCTACTTGGATAAACCGTTTACGATTACGCTTAAGGTACACAACCTTGACGAAGATGCCCAGGTGGGGATTACATTCGGTGATCGCGCTGAAGTAACGTTTTCTCAACTTGCCATAGAGGGGGAAATCAAGAACGAGAAGCAAGTCAGCGGAGTAATCAAAGAACTGATTACTTTCACATATACCAAACTCAGGGATCGGAGCTATGTTCCCCTGATCCAGAAGGAATCGAACCCCGCCGAGAACTTCTATCCCCGATTGAAGAATGGTGGTTACACCCTTCATTTTGGTCGCAGCTATAAACTCAAGGTGAAGATGACAGAGGGACCGCTGCCCCCACCGCCGAGCTGGCGGGGGCTCTGATGCTGCTCGACAACCTGATCTACGGTACCTTCCCCGATCTGCCCGGTTCGCAGCAGGTTGTGCATAAGACCACTGGAATCAGCGACAAACTCGAAGGCTGGGCGCTGCACTTCTACAACGATTTCGGCGACTGCCAGAACCAGGATTTTTGTAGGTCTGTTACTGTCAACTGGTATCGCGAAGAACAGAGTGAGCCACTGGCTGCGATTACTCGTGTCAGCCAACAAGGCAGGGATTTCTCGGGTAGGTGGGGAGCATTGCTTCGCCATACGGCTTTCCTTACAGAAAACCAGTATCGTCAATTCTTCTATGAGCCCATAGCAATTGCACCCCTGCTGGTATCATCCGGCAGCTCACAGGAACTGGCTGCTTATGGTGATTTGACAATAGACGCGCCGGAATCATATAATGATTTCTTTCAACGGTTACTTGAGTTGCCTATTGCCGATCTGAAAGAGGATCTGCTTACCCTGCTTAAGGGATCAAGGCTGGTACTCTATAGCGAGATCAATAATGAATATTCCGACGCTTATCTGCATCAATTAGTCAGTTTGCTGCCTTTCAGTTTTAAGCGGGAATTTGATTGGTCGCAGTTTCTTTTTCGCGCCAATGTCGGATGTGGGTTGTCACTTGTTTATTCCGGTCGCTATGAAGCCCCAACCGGCAGCAAACTTTCACTTACCCAGAGCGGCAGCAACTGTTTGGCCGAACTTGACCTGCTGGATGGTTATATCGAGGATTACCTGGAACTGCTCGGCGCCGCGCTGGAACAAAAAGATCAAAGCAGGCTGCGCGAGTTGATCTGCGATATGCCCGATCCGGTGTAGGTTACCTCAGATATTCAAGCGGCGTATCCTGACGCACCACCGGCCGAAAGACATTCTTGCCTTCGGGGAAGATAACATCTTTGCCCTTGATGTTCCAGCCATAGAAGAAGAGGATGCATGCTATAGTCCGTTTCGTCTTACCCTTGAAAGTGGCTTTGCCCTTGAGGGGTATCTTGGTGCCGGCGGTGGAATGAGTTGAATCGATGCTGATAACCATCTTGCCGGCGCCGCCGTACATACCGGGGCGACTGCGTTCGGCGATGGTGCAATAGACCAGCGTACCGGCGGCGATGAGAATCTTGCCATGGCGATCAACTCTCTCCAAAACCTTGATCGTCGACTTGACGCCCACCGACCCTCGGCGTAATACCTCGAAATCCTCAATGTCGACATAGACATGAATACTGTCGCCTTTCATCAGGATATGTTCCCCCTTGGCCTGCTGGGCCTGGCTCGGTGCCGAGATCAGGAATGCTAACGAGAGAGACACAGCAGCAATAATCAACGGTGCTTTACCGGAAAAACTCATGGTTGACTTCCTCCCCAGGTTATAGACAGTCAATATTACATGTTATTCCACACCGTCATTGCTGTCAACCAAAAAAGGGAGCTTACTTCGTCCGGGGAGACCCTGGGAAAATCGTTAGCTTGACCGATAGATTTTTTGCTATACTTGATCTGATGGCGGAGAAGAGACTGGCGCGGGCGGGCCAACATGCGATCCCTCTGATTCTGGATATTATTGATTCCACTTTTTATCTCTATGGAGAAATCCTCGAGCCGGAAGAATTGGCGCCCAGGGAGATTACTGCTAAACAGGTTGTCGGCTGGCTGAAGCGGGGAGAGTATCGGATCGGTTTCGAGAACTTCATGCCTTTCGGCTTTGTCGGTTGTGAAGCGATGGCGGATTGTTGTCGGCTGATCGGGCCCTATCTCTATCGCGAGTACCTCGGTCAGGAGTATGGCAAGTTCCTCCTTGATGCCGGTATCCGCTGGGCGCGAGACAGAAACTTAAGTGTA
>JAGLUH010000258.1 GCA_023134875.1 Candidatus Zixiibacteriota bacterium | reverse complement strand
TGGATCAGGCTCTTCTTGATGGTCTCCGACTGCTTCTTTTCCGGAAGTGCTGGGTCCATCTGGATACTCTTAATCTTCTTATCCACCAATCTCTTTAGCTGGTCGCGAGTGTTCCGGAGATTGTCCTCTTCTTTCATGGGTTCGGCGGAAACTTCCGGGGCTCCGAATCTCAGTATGCTATCCTGAAAAAAGGGGTACGAGGTTTCGGTGGAGAGAATGAACTCTGGCTTGTTGTCGATGTTCTTACGTTCTATTAGTCCCTGTATCCCGTCGGCGAGGTCTTGGATCTTGAGTTCAACGAATGTGTCGCGAAGGACCGCAAGCAGGATCGTGATGGTTGTGAGTCGTTGCTGACCGTCTACAACTCCGTAACGTTGATTTCCTTCCCTGAAAACCACCATGGACCCGATGAAATAGTCGCTCGGGCTATCGCGTATTACATCGTCCCAGAACTCCTGAATGTTCTCCCGTGTCCAAGAATAGGGTCTCTGGAAACGGGGGATTCTGTAGTAGGCAGAGGAAAGGAGGCTCCTTATGTCTTGATCGTGTGATTCAATCTTCATAATTCATCCTCTTCCTTTTTGCCTCCAACAATGACTAAATTGACCCGCATAAGATGTGGAACATCGGTTTCCTGTCCGTATAACACACTGTTGGTTCACTTAGCAGGGATACGATAATCTATGCAATCGCCTCACAGCCCATCAACGGGGCTGCACCCCCAGTCGAATTATTCAACACTTGAAAAATATCATACAAAAAGGGGGACAGGTTTGCAAGTGCTTTTCGGCATTCTGATCAAGGATTACAAGAACGGAGAGATGCCCGGCATTTACTGCATAGGCGGCGTGCTATGGCAGAGCGTAGCCACTCCCTTGTTGCAGGCCATCAACTCGCCAGCCATCCTCCTCCCGGACCAGGTAGAAGATCGATCTCCGCTCAGTCTCCCTGCCGACAAGGTCACGAAACCCCAGGCTGACTGTGAATCTGCCGGTGTTCTGACCGATGGAGCGCGACTCAATCTGCCAGTGGATAAGATCCTCGTGGTTGCCGGCATAGCGTGAGTAGTAATCAAAGGCGTTGGTGGTCTTTTGTCGCGCCCACTCAGACTTGGCGCGCGTAGAAATCAGGGGATACATACCGGTACTGTTGTCCACCTGCCAGTGAGAGAGATAGCGCCCCACCACCGCTTCCGGATCGCTGGTATCGGTCTTGAACACCCGGACCAGACCGAATATCATAAAGCCTATCAGGGCGCAAAATAGTAATGTCCGGCCACGCATAATGCTGCTACCTCAGATTATGGAGACGATACCTCCTACTATCTAATATCGACCTCTGCCGTCCGAGAACTTAGGTTCAAGGGTATCCTCTATAAGGTTTTAGATAGGCGGAGATTCACCTATTGGCCTGACAACAATAAGCGGCTTGACTCTGGCGTCCTTTTGTCGAATAATGTAATACCTGTAGTAACCCACCCCCATTACACGGGGTGTGGGGTAATTGTGTTGGCTGCCGGTTGTACTAAAAGAAATGTACCGAATCGACCTGATCAGAAAGATTTTCAAGCGCTCATCACAAGTCGCCCAATTCCTGGAGCACTCCAGGACCGACACGCCGTTGCAAGTATCAGGCTTGGTCGGTTCCGCCCGCGCGTTTCTTCTCGCCGAACTCTTTTCGCAGACAGAGCAGCCTCTTTTGGTGGTGATGCCAACAGCTAAACTGGCTGACAATTTGTTGCATGACTTAAGAGAAATCTGCGGCGAGGAAGCCGTATATCGCTTTCCCTCCTGGGGTGTTAATCCTTACCACTGGCTTGCTCCTCCTCAGGAGAACATCGCCGAACGAATCGAGACGGTCTGGACGCTGAGCCAACGATCGCCGCTGCTGGTAATAACCTCCCCCGGGGCGCTGACTCAACCGACAATCGCTTTAGATCAACTCCGGAAGAGCTGTTTCACGCTTGCTCTCAATCAGGAATATGACTTGCAGGAGATCACCGCAAAGCTGACCAGGATTGGCTACGAACGCAAACCGATGACCGAGGAGGTCGGTACTTTCTCGGTACGAGGGGGAATTCTCGATGTATTCCCTTTCACTGCCACCGAGCCGGTACGTTGTGAGTTTTTCGGCGACCTGATTGAATCGATACGCAGCTTTTCCGTGCTGTCGCAACGCTCGCTCGAGTCTATTGACCAGATGGCGATTATACCGCGCCGTGAGATTGTATTCACCAACACTGAACTGGAAGAGCAGATCGATGCCCTTGGCGCTGAGCCGGCGAAGCTGATTTGTGACAAGTGCCTGGGCGGATTCGGCTATCCCGGGCTGGAGTGGATCGCGTCTATGTTCAATAAAAAGCGAACCTTTCTGTTTGACTATCTTCCCACCGCTACTCGAATCTATCTGGGAGACCCCGACCTGATAAAGGCAAGACTTGAAGGAATCGCCACCGAGACAGAAAATCTCCGCGAACAGCTTACCGATAGACTACCGACGGCGCCCCGCCCCGACTCAGTTTGTCTGCCGCCGACGGAAATCCTCAACCGATTCCACCAGGGTAACGCCATCGAGGAGATCGGACTCGGTTCCACTCCGGCGGCTATCAATTTCGGCATCAAGGAGCATCCCTCGTTCAATGGGCAGATTAAGCTCCTGCGGCAGGCATTGCGCGATTACCTGGCAGCGAATCAGAGTGTTTTCATTATCAGTGAGAACGAGGTGCAGCGGCAGCGTTTGAGTGAACTGTTGAGCGAGTACGCCGACGCGGTGCATTTCGTGGTCAGCCAGATACAAACCGGTTTTCAGTTTGCCAACACCGATTTGATCCTGCTGACCGACCATCAGATCTTTGAACGTCGCTTTATCAGGCGGCGCACAGCGAAATTCAAGGAAGGAACGGCTATCTCCTCCTACAACGCCCTTTCGGTCGGCGATTTTGTCGTGCACATCGACTATGGTATCGGCCGTTATCGGGGATTAGAGGAAATCAAGGTAGGTGACCAGCGACGAGAATGCCTGTTGATCAAGTATGCTGAAGACGCCAGGCTTTATGTCCCGATTGAGGAATTCGGTCGCGTGCAGAAATATGTCGGCAAGGATGGCAAGCCAACCCTGACACGCCTGGGGGGTAAGAGTTGGGAGAAGATCAAGGCACGCACCAAGAAAGCTATCGCCGATATGGCGGAGGAGTTGCTCAAGCTCTATGCGGCGCGCAAATCGCGTCCCGGGCTGACTTTTGCCGCCGATAACGAATGGATGCGTGAATTGGAGGCTTCCTTTCCCTATGAAGAAACCCCCGATCAGCTTATGGCCATCGAGGCCATTAAAAGAGATATGGAAAAGCCGACGCCCACTGACCGTCTCGTTTGCGGTGATGTCGGTTTCGGTAAAACCGAGGTGGCGATCCGGGCGGCGCTGAAAGCGGTGGCTTGCGATAAACAGGTGGCGGTACTGGTGCCGACGACCATCCTGGCGCAGCAGCACCTGGCCACCTTCCGGGACCGTCTGCAGCAATTTCCCGTCCGCATCGAAATGCTCTCCCGCTTCAAGAGCCGCAAACAACAACGGGAAATCATCGCCGACCTGAAGAACGGAAAGGTTGATGTTGTCATCGGCACCCATCGCCTGTTCGGCAAAGATGTAGTTTTCCCCGATCTCGGCTTGCTGGTCATCGATGAAGAGCACCGTTTTGGTGTGGCGCACAAGGAGAAACTGAAGAAAATTCGGGCGACGGTTGATTGCCTCGCGCTGTCGGCGACGCCGATTCCGCGCACTCTGCACATGTCCCTGCTTGGCGTCAGGGATATTTCCCTGATCAACACACCGCCCAAGTTCCGTCAGGCGATCGTCACCGAGATCGCCGAGTTTGATCCCAAGATCATCCATGATGCCATCCATGACGAGATCGGTCGTCGGGGACAGATCTACTTCGTTCACAATCGCGTCCAGAGTATCGTGTCAATGTATCACTACCTCGCCAAACTTCTCAAACCGATTCGCATAGCGGTTGCTCACGGCCAGATGCCGGAGCAGGAGCTGGAAGAAGTGATGGTCTCTTTCCTGGAGAAGGATTACGACGTGCTGCTGTCAACTTCGATTATCGAGTCCGGGATCGATATCCCGTCGGTAAATACCATTGTCATCAACCGCGCCGATCGCTTCGGTCTGGCTCAGCTTTATCAACTGCGGGGACGGGTGGGACGGTCAACCGATCGCGCTTTCGCCTACCTGCTGGTGCCGCCGGTGAAACTTCTGACCGATACCGCGCGCAAGCGGCTGAAAGCCATCGAGCAACACACCGAACTGGGCAGCGGTTTCCATCTGGCCATGAAAGACATGGAAATCAGGGGTGCCGGAAACCTGCTCGGCCCCCAGCAGCACGGTTTCATTGAGGAAGTCGGTTTCGATCTCTACTGTCGCCTGCTGGAAGAGGCGGTCGCTGAACTCAAGGGTGAGCCGGTTACCAGGATACCGGAAGTCAAGGTGGAATTCGACGATGATATCTACATTCCCGACGTCTATATCGAAGATTCCACCCAGCGAGTGGAAATCTATCGCAAGGTTGCTGATGTTACTAAAATCGAGCAATTGGACTCAATTCGTTCCGAATTGATCGACCGTTTCGGTAAATTCGATACGGCAGTAGAGAACCTGCTCGACCTGGCGGCAGTAAAGCTGTCAGCGGCTACAAGAAAGATCGCGCGCGTCAACCTGAGAGGGAGGAAACTGACTCTTGTCTACGACAACGGACAGCAGCCGCGCAAGAAAGATGTGGAACGTTTCTGTGCCGCTGCTAAGGGTGTAATTGAGTTTGATGCCACTGGCGATTTTACCATCAGAGTGGCCTTCTCTCTGGAATGCTCTCGCCCTCCGGCAGAGACCAAAAAGCTGTTGCAATTGCTGTGAATTCAGCTAAGTTATCATGCTGGCGAGTGGGATCAATTCGTCAGCTTGCTTGTAAGAGATTAATAAATGAGGTATTGAGGATGAAACGTGCAGTAGAGTTGTTATCGTTCCTGTTGGTTTGTGGTCTGCTTTTCATTGGTTGCGGCTCCTCGCCGGATACGGTGGCGGTTGTTAATGGTGAGAAGCTGGCTGTTTCGCTGATTAATAACTACTTTGAAAGGTTGGGCACCCAGTTTCCTTCGGCTGATGCGGAATTCGACGCCAAGCTAATGGCTGTTGACAGCCTGATTGATTATCACCTGTTGCTGGCGGCGGCTTATGAGAGAGGCCTTGATCTCGACCCGGAACTAGTCAAGATCGTAATATCGCAACGATCGAGATTCCTCTTTGACGGGTTGTATCGCCAGGAAGTGATGCCCAAAACGGAAGTGAGCGAAAGGGAACTTGATGAGTTCCTGGAGAAGGCGGCCAATGAATTCCGGCTTAGTCATATTCTCGTTGCTACTGAGGAGGAAGCAGACAGCGCCTATGAGGAAATCTTAAGTGGTGCTGACTTCGGGATGATCGCCCGCGCCCTTTCTCTGGATCAATCCTCTGCCGTCAAGGGCGGCGACCTCGGTTTTGTCAGTTGGGCTGCTCAACTGGCGCCGGAATTTCGGGAGGTAGCTTTCGATCTTGAAATCGGTGCGATGTCCCAACCGGTGCGGACCGGCTATGGCTGGCATATTATCAGGCATGAGGATACACGCCCGAGCAATCTGCCGAAAAGCGAGGAAACGCGCTTCTTCGCCCGCGAGATACTTCGCCAGCGTAAAACCAGCGCTGCGGAATTGGAATTCTGGAACAAGATGGAGAAAAAGGCGGATGTCCAGATTAACGGCGAGGCCACCGACCTGATCCTGGAGAAGCTGACTATGTTCTATCCCGATTCGGTGGGGGGGGTGCCCCGCCCCGACAATTACTTTCCCGATATCGATCAGTTGCAACCGTTCGAGCAGGAGATGGTACTGGCGACCTATACCGGCGGCGAACTTACCCTGGCAGACTATCTGAGAAAGATCAGCAATATCCAGGAGTTTTATCGCCCCCACTTCGCCGACCATGACAGCCTCAAGAAAATCATCTTCCAGCTCGAACTTGCCAACATCATGGAGTTTGAGGCGGAAGAGCGCAATCTTGAAGACACCGATGAGTACCGGCAAATAGTGAGAACGTTCAAGGAGGGGATGATGGTGGAGAAGTTCTCCCGCACGGTGCTGACGCGCGATATCGATACGAACGACGATGAGATCACGGAATACTACAATTCGCATCTCGAGGATTTCATGACCGAGCCGCAGTATCATCTCCGGGAGATTGAGCAGGACTCGCTGGAGTTGCTGAAGGATTTACTGCAAGAAATCGAGGCGGGGGCTGATTTTGCAGAGTTGGCCGCCCAATACACCATTCGCCCCGGGTACCGGGAGAAGAAGGGTGATCTGGGAATGATCGCCAGTTATGAAGCTCCTTCTCTTTACCATGCCGCCAGAAACCTCGATGTGGGAGGGGTGTCACCGGTAGTTAAGAATGGACGCGGTAACTATTCCATCATACAACTGATAGACGCCACTCAGGCAAAAATACGTCCCTTGGAAGAGTGCGCCCGTGATGTGAAATCGCAGATATTGAACTTAAAGCGCAATAATGTTACCGCCGACTGGCTGGAGAAACGGCGGGCGGAAAGCGACATCCAGATTTTCGAAGATGTAATCAAGAAGTCAATTGGCAGGTCGAAATATGAAGAGAGCTAAACTACTGCCGTTGACCCTGCTTCTGGTCGCGATCTGTTTCTGCCGCTTATCGGCTTGGGAGCGAGTTGATAATATTGTCGCTGTTGTCGGCGACAAGATAATCCTCGCCAGCGAGCTTGACTATCAGGTGCAGATTTACGCGGTTCAGTCGGGGATCAAGCTGGCTGACAATGAGAAGCTGGCGACGCTCAAGCGTGAGTTGTTGGCGGAGATGATTAACGATCGTCTCATCTTAGTCAAGGCAAAAGAGGATACCACGATTGTTGTCAGTGATGATGAGATTGAGGCGGCCTTCAACCAGCGCATCGAGGAATTGCAGAGTCGCTTTGCCTCTCCGAAGGCGTTTAATGAGCAACTTGCCGCCGAAGGGTTGACTTTTCGCGATCTTAAAGTGTCGTTACGGCAGCAAATTACCGAGCAGATTTACAAAGAGCGGCTGATCAGCCGGCTGCTGAGTAAGGTCTCGGTAACCAAGAGAGAGGTTGAGGAGTTTTTTGAGACCTATCAGGATAGTTTTCCCGAACATCCCCGTTCCGTCAAGCTGGCGCGCATTCTTCTCAGGCTGAAAAGCGCCGAGGTAGCGCAGGATTCGTTGCGAGAACTTGCCGAATCATTGGCGGTCAGAATAAAGGAGGGCGAATCGTTCGAGGAGTTGGCGAAGCTCCATTCGGACGATAATTCCGCTCCCTCGGGCGGCGATATCGGTTCATTCCACAAGGGAGATTTACTGCCGGAGATTGAAAAGGCAGCACTGGCATTGGCGCCAGATGGTGTCTCCGGAGTAGTCAGAACCAGTCTTGGTTTTCATATAGTAAAACTGGTAGAAAAAAGCGTAGAGTCTTTCCACTGCAAACATATTCTCCTGATGGACAAACCGGTCGCCAGTGATTCAGCCAGAATCGCCGATTTTGCTGCTGATCTGGTTACGCAGCTTAATGAGGGCGCCGACTGGGGTTCGATGGTCAAGGAATATTCCGATGACGAAAGCAACAAGGCTACCTTCGGCGAGCTGGGCTGGCTGGCGATTGACAATCTTCCACCGGTCTATCGTGATGGAACTGAGGGACTTGCAGTGGGCGGCATCAGTCAGCCTATCTGGGCTGAGGAGGGTTTATTGATTCTCAAGGTGCTCGACCGCAGCGAGACCCGACCCTTCTCGCTTGAGGAGGACTGGGATATTGTCAAGGAATATGCGCGGCAGCGGAAGTCGGGTTCGGTTATCGCCGCTGTCGTCGCTGAGATGAAAGAGAAGGTCTACCTGGAACTGCGGGAAGAGTGAATGAGGATAGACCAATTCCTGCAAAAAGTTGGGGTGGTCAAGCGTCGATCAATAGCTAAAACTCTTTGCGATAACGGGGCAGTGCAGCTTAATGGCAGAAAAGTCAAGCCGGCGCAGGCCGTTGCCGCTGAGGATATCCTTTCAGTCAAGTTTCCCACTAAGCTTTGTACCTATACGATTCTGCAGATACCTTCCGGTAATGTGAAGAAAGAATCTCGCGATCAATATATCAAGCTCACCTCAGAGGAGCATTTCCACGAGGGCTTGTAGCGGTTGGCCATATTCGACAACAGAGAAGAGAGAGAAAAAGCGATTCTGGTGGGCGTACAGTTACGTGGGGTCGACGACACCACCTTTGCCGAATCACTGGCGGAACTGGAGGAGTTGGTTTTTTCGGCTGAAGCCGAGGTTGTCGGCAGTATCATCCAGAAGCGGGAGCGACCCGACAGCCGTCACTACATCGGCAGCGGCAAGCTGGAGGAGCTGAATCAACTCCAGCGGGAACGGGAAGCTGACCTGGTGATTTTCGATGAAAAGCTCAGTCCCGCCCAGGTCAGGAATCTGGAATCGAGTCTTGATACCAAGGTACTCGATAGGGGCAACCTGATTCTCGACATCTTCGCCCGACGTGCCCGTTCCCGTGAAGCCAGAGTCCAGGTGGAACTGGCGCAACTGCAATACCTGCTGCCACGACTGACACGGATGTGGAGCCATCTGACCCGACACGCAGGCGGTATCGGTACGAGGGGGCCGGGTGAAACCCAGTTGGAATCAGACCGCCGGCAGATCGGAATCAAGATCGCCCATCTGAAACGGAAGTTGACGAAAATCAAGACGCAGCGGGAAACACAGCGAAAAAAGCGACTCGATGTTTTCAAGATAGCTCTGGTGGGCTACACCAACGGCGGCAAGTCGACTCTGTTCAACTACCTGACCAGGGCGGGTGTCTGGACAGATGATCGTCTCTTTTGCACTTTGGATGCTGTAACTCGTTTTCTGCCAACGGATAATCAAAAGAAGGTGGTGATCGCCGATACTGTCGGCTTTGTCAGGAAACTCCCTCACGAACTGGTTGCCTCATTCGCATCAACGTTAGATGAGGTGAGATACGCCGATTTGCTGCTCCACGTCGTCGACATTTCGCACAGCAATTCCGAAGAGCATTACCGCAGAACATGTGAGGTACTGGGCGATATCGGTGCCGGTGATATTGCCAGACTGGTGTTGCTAAACAAATGCGATCTTCTGGAAGGCGACGATTTGCCGGTAATCGACAGTAAACTGGGCCCGCAGGAGGCTTATGTAGTCTCCGCTAAAACCGGTTACGGGCTCGACAAATTGCTCAAATTCCTGACAAAATATGTCGACAAACATATACGAAACTAAAAGAAGCGGGTGAGGAAGACTAAGGCTGATGGCTGAAAAAAAGATCCTAATTGTTGATGACAATCCGAACATGGCATCGCTGCTGGCAGAGATGCTGGAGGTCCTCGATGTGCCCAGCAAAGCGTCAACCGATGGCGAGACTGCCCTGCGACTGCTTGAGAATGAAGAGTTCTCGCTGGTCATTACAGACCTGAAGATGCCGAACATGTCTGGTGTCGAGTTGCTGCGGGCAATTAAACAGAAGCGGCATTCCCTGCCAGTGGTCGTAATCTCGGGTTTCCATCTGGCCAGCCACGAGGGTAAGGTGGTCGATGGTCTGGCCGACGGTTTTATCAATAAGCCCTTCAAAATGACTGACATCAAATCGGTGCTTGACCAACACTTGTAACCTGCCCGAGGTAACGTCCCTCCCAACTTTTGGTTGCGTGTCGCTCCCCTTTAGTGTATAATCTCAAGCTGTATGGATACGACTGCTCCGTTGCGGCAACGCTGCGAGAGGGTCAGAGCGCAGGTGGAGAAGGCTGCCAGAGCCTGCGGCCGCCAGGCTGAAGAGATAACTATCGTCGCCGTCGCCAAGACCCATTCCCTGGCTGAGGTAGAGCAAGTTATCAAACTGGGCTTTACTGAGATCGGTGAAAGCCGGGTACAGGAAGCGGCACAGAAATACAGCGACTCCAAACCGGCCTGCCGGCTGCACATGATCGGTCATTTGCAGTCAAATAAGGTCAGGAAAGCAGTTGGTCTCTTTGATGTTATTCAGTCGGTTGATTCGGTGAGGCTGGCGGAACTTATCGATGCGGAAGCGGCCCGACTCCGGAAGCGATGCCAGGTTTTGCTGCAGGTCAATGCTTCCGGTGAGTCGCAAAAGTCGGGATTCAATCCGCAGGAGATAATGGCTGCTGCCGATAGGGTATCTAAGATGGAACATCTGGAACTGAGCGGATTGATGACTATCGGCCCGCTGACCAGTGATCCCGATCTGATTCGCTCTGTTTATAATATGGTGAGAAAGCTGTTCGGAGAAATCAAGTCGGCTCACCGTGAACGGGAAAGTTTTAACATATTATCAATGGGAATGAGCGACGATTATGAACTGGCCATTGAGGCAGGCGCCAACATGATTCGCATCGGTCGCGCTCTTTTTGGCCCACGGGCGACCTGAAACCTTCCTGGTGGAGGATACTGTTATGCCGATTACGCCGGTAGAACTACGAAACTGTCAGTTTGC